>DATFDU010000406.1:0-5424 GCA_035251915.1 Dongiaceae bacterium
ATGGCGACCTTGGCGGGCTGCGCCCAGAGTTACCAGCCGGTGGTCGATACCAAGGGCCACGATTCGGCCCGGTATCAGCAGGACCTTTATGAGTGCCGGCAGTATGCCGAGCAGGTGAGCCCGGCCGGCAAGGCTGCCGTCAGCGGCCTCGGCGGCGCTGCCGCAGGCGCCGCGCTCGGCGCCATCACGGGCGCACTGGTCGGCGGCGTGAGCGCCGGCTCGGGCGCCGCGGTCGGCGCTGCCACCGGTGGTGCGGTCGGCGTGGGCGCGGGCGCGTATAGCGGCGTCAAGGAGCAGGAGCAGATCATCAACAACTGCATGCGCGGCCGCGGCTACAACGTCCTGAACTAAACGCAATCCGATCAAGCGCTAATATAAGCCCCGGCCGTCACGCAACGGCCGGGGCTTTGTCATGGGTTGCAAGGTTTTCTTAACGCGGTGGCTATTAGGCTTTCTGGACTAATCGGGGAAATTCCGGTCATCCAGGACAATCGCATGGGTCGCGTCATCGTCATTGCCGTTGCCGTCGCCATGGGGGCGCTCAGCGTCTGGTTCCTGGTGCCTGCCATGCCGCTCGCCAAGGTCTCGGATGCGCCGAGCTCCAAGGAGACCGTGGGCAAGCCCGCGCTCTCAGGCGGCCCGATGAGCGCCGAAAAGCGCCGGACCCGGGCCGAGCAGTTGATCGGCGAGCCCTTCAAATACATCAGCAAGGACGAGGTCCATGGCAAAGGCTGGTTCGCCGAGCAGGGCGTGCCGGCGATCGAGCATGCGATGGACGAATGCTATCTGATGAGCGAAAGCGATCTCTTCTGGCAGCACGTCAAGGCAACCGCCGACAGCGATCTGCTGGAGATGGACGAAGAGCAGCAAGTGGCGCACTTCAAGACGACGCGGCCGACTTTCAAGCAGTTGCGCAACTGCGTCAACGCCAAGCGCGCGTACGACGACCTGTTCGAAGCCAACGGCTGATTGCGGCAATCGCGCGGGGTTGCGGCCCGCGCCGGTTTCTGTATGTTCCCGCCCAATCGAGCGGGAGCGCCCCCATGGACCTTTCCAAGATCAAGACCGGTGAAAACCCACCCTACGACGTGAACGTGGTGATCGAGATTCCGCTGGGCGGGAATCCGGTCAAGTACGAACTCGATAAGGTGTCCGGCGCCATGTACGTCGACCGGTTCCTCTATACGGCGATGTTCTATCCCGGCAATTACGGCTTCATTCCGCACACCCTGGCGGCGGATGGCGATCCGATGGACGTCATCGTGCTCGGCCCGACCGCGGTGGTGCCGGGCGCGGTGGTGCGCTCGCGCCCCGTCGGTGCACTGATCATGGAAGACGAGGCCGGAGGCGATGAGAAGATCATCGCGGTGCCGGTCGACAAGCTGCATCCCTATTACACCAACGTCGGATCGTATCGCGACCTGCCGGAGGTGCTGCGCGAGCAGGTGGCGCACTTCTTCGCCCACTACAAGGATCTCGAGAAGGGCAAGTGGGTGAAGGTGTCGCGCTGGGCCGAGCCGGAAGAGGCGTGCGAACTGATCCGGCAGTCCATCGTCAACTTCGGCAAGGACTGATCCTTGCTGCCGCGTGAGTCCGTCAAGGCGCTCTCGGGTTTCGTGCGCGCGGCGGCGCAGGCGGATCGCGCCGACGTCGCCATCGAGCGCCCGTTGCCGAGCGCCGTCGGGCGCGCGCACTATCTGATTGCCGCCGACATCGCGGGCGGCCCGCTGGCCGGCCGCCGTACCTTGGTGGTGCGTGGCCAGTCTCATGACCACGAAATCGCGCTGGCCAGCGCGGAGGAGTTCGCGATCCGCCGGGTTGCCTTCGGCGCGGGACTGACAACGCCCGAACCGCTGTGGTTGGAGCCGAACGGCGATGTCCTCGGCAATCCCTTCATGGTTCTTCGCTTTGCGGGCGGCACGGCAGATGCCGCGGTGCTGCAGGAACAGCTCTCGGTGGAGGAGGGCGATCGTCTCGCCTACCGCCTGGGCCAGGAGCTGGCGCGGCTGCATGCAATCAGCCTCGATCAGGCGCCGGCCGGGATCGCGTTTCTGCCGCGGCCGGATGCGGACTGGATGCGGCAACGCGCCGCCTCGTGGCGCGCCGCGCTGGACGCCATCGTGGCGCCGCAGCCGTGCTTCGAATGGGCGATCAACTGGCTCGCCGATCATGCGCCGAGGGTCGAGCGGTTCGTCCTGTGTCACCGCGATCTGCGTCTCGGCAATTTCGCCGCCGAGGGCGAGCAGCTGACCGGCATCTTCGATCTCGAGCTGGCGGGCTGGAGCGACCCGATGGAGGATCTCGGCTGGCTGTGCGCGCGTGGGGGCCGGCGCGGCTTGCCCGATCGCGAGGCCGGCGGCATCGGCAGCCGAGAAGCGCTCTATGACGGCTATCGCGAGATCGCGGGCGCCGAGATCGACGACCGCCGGGTCCGCTATTGGGAGATCGCCGCCGCCGTTCGGCAGGGGATCGCGGCGCTGCAGCGTGCGGTGTCGCCCGCCGGCGATGCCGAGCAGGGGCTGGCGGCACGGCTCGGCGGCTTGCAATCGCTCGAGGCGGAGTACGACCTGCTGCTCGAGATCGAACAATTCACCGCGGAGGCTGCATGATGACGCGTTCGTCGCTTCTGCCTGAAAGCCCCGAAGAGCTGCTGCAGCGCGCGATCGAGACCTTGCGCGCGCGGCTGTTGCCGCACACGGCCGACACGCCCGATCACGACGCCGCGCTCGCCGCCCTGCGCGCGCTCGCGATCGCGCAGGCGGAGCTGGCGAGCGACCCGGCGATCGCGAGCCGCGAGCTGGCGGAAATCGAAGGACTGCTTGGCCGCACGTTGGACGGCGATGCACTGGCCGCGCGCTCTGCCCTCGCCGCGGCGATCCGCGCACGCAGCCTGCCGGACGACGGGCCGACCCAGGTGCGTCTGCGCGATCATCTGCTGAAGGCCACCGCCAATCGCCTGCGCCTTACCAATCCCAAGTATATGACGCGGCGGAAGCGAAGAGCCGAGTCTTCGTACTGATTATTTCGCGGTGAGCAGCGCTTCCAAGCGGTCGTAGCTGGCGCTGGCGCCGGCCTCCATTCCGCTCTTCAGCATCTTGTCGCGCATCTCGACAGAATCGAAAAGCGTCGTGGAGGTGAACGTGGTCTTGCCGCCGCTCTCCACCAGCGTGGTGGTCAGCAGGAGCTCGTCCGGCAGCCACGGCGTGTCGAAGCATTGCGTGTTCACGATCCGCTCCGGCCGCACGATCTCGCGATAGACGCCGGTCATCGTAAAGTCCGAGCCGTCCGGCTTGCGCCAGACGAAGCGATAGGCGCCGCCCACGCGCAGGTCGATCTCGCACACCGGCATCGCGGCGCCCATGTTGCCGAGCATCCAGCGCTTCACCAGTTCCGGCTTGGTCAGGGCATCGAATACCAGCGACCGCGGCGCATTGAACATGCGGGTCAGCGCCACTTCGCGATCGGAGGGGGTCGAGACGGTCAGGCTCTTGGTCATGGGCGTTTTCCTTTACGCGGTGATTTCCTGTCGGGTGCCTGCAGCTCCTCGAGCAGGGCATCGAGACGCTGGAAGTTGTGCTCCCAGATCTGCCGATACTCCTCGAGCCAGCCGCTGATATCGGCCAGCGGCTTGCCCTCGATGCGGCACGGCCGGCGCTGCGCGTCGCGTCCGCGCGAGATCAGGCCGGCACGTTCCAACACCTTGAGATGCTTGGAGATTGCCGGCTGGCTCATGGCGAAGGGCCGGGTCAGTTCCAGCACCGAGGCATCGCCCTTGGCGAGCCGTGCCAGGATCGCCCGCCGGGTCGGATCGGCGAGGGCGGTAAAGGCGGCGTCGAGGCGCTCGGATGGGGTCATTCAATAACCAGTCAGGTATATAACAAGATGGTTATGCACGGTACTACGGTTCGCGTCAAGCCACGCGACGCGTCCGCCCCTTGTTTCGTGGTTGTGGTGCGGGTCACATGGGCCGGGCGCGGCCTCTTGGCAGTCTGCGGCGCGCTCGGCTATTGATGGACGCGAGCGGTCGTCTCGGGAGGCGCGCCGCATCGACCTGGGCCTCGCACCCGGAGTCCAAACCGAAGAGGGATTGTCATGAAAGCGATGTTGAAAGGCGCATTGGTCGCCCTTGGCTTGGCCGCGACTGTGGCGATGGGGCTGCAGGCCGCGAGCGCGGCCGAGGATTCGTTGCTGCAGAAGGTTCTGAACCGCGGCACGTTGCGCGTCGGCACCACCGGCGACTACCCGCCGTACTCCGAGATCGATCAGGCGAACAACACCTACAAGGGCTACGAGATCGACGTGGTCACCGCGCTCGCCGCCGATCTCGGCGTGAAGGTCGAATTCGTGCCGACCAGCTGGGATACCCTCGGCGCCGGCATCGCGGCCGATAAATACGATATCTGCGCCTCGGGCATCACCATGACCCTGGAGCGCCTGAAGAGCGTCGCATTCTCCGATCCTTATCTCGACTCGCCGCTGGTGCCGCTGATCCTCAAGAAGGACGAGGGCAAGTTCGCCAGCTGGCGCGACATGGACAAGGAAGGCGTGAAGCTGGCGGTGATGGCCGGCACTTCGGCCGAGGAATCCGCCAAGAAGAGCTTCACCAAGGCGGAGATCGTGTCGATCACGGCGCCGGCGCTCGACTACCAGGAGCTGCTGGCCGGCCGCGTCACCGCGGCGATCACCGATACCATCTTCATCAAGAAGGCGCTGACCCAGTACGAGAAGGACTTCGCGGTGGTGGACATCGACCACCCGATCGAGGGCCAGCCCATCAGCATGATGACCCTGCAGGGCGACCAGGTCTGGCTCAACTGGATCAACACCTGGGTCGAGCTCAAGAAGCAGTCCGGCTTCTTCGACAGCCTGTTCCAGAAGTGGATCGCGGGTTGAGTGTTTTGAGCTGAACGGGGAGCCGCAGCGGTGGCTCCCCCTCACTCTGGCCTTTCTCGGAGATGCGGAGAGGGGCTCGGCGGCCGTTGGCTCCTTCTTGGGATCGCGGCATGCTTGCTGACCGGCTGCGGGAATTGGGCGGTGCTGATGCCGACCAATCCGAACGGGCAGAAGTATCTGCTGTTCCTGCTGTCCGGCATCCCGCTGACGCTGCTGATCTCGTTCTATTCCATCATCATCGGCTCGGTCATCGGTCTCGGCGGCGCCCTGATGCTGCGCAGCCGGCACAGGGCGCTTCGCTGGTTCGCCGCCGGCTATGTCGACCTGTTCCGCAAGCTGCCGCTCTATGTCGTGCTGCTGTGGATCTATTTCGGCTTCCCGACCGCGATGCGCGACCTGCCGGACGAGATCAAGCAGATGCCGGTGCTCTCGCTGTTTGCCAACATGACCGCGGTGACGGCGGCGACCGTCGGCCTCTCGCTCAACGCCGGCGCGTTCCTGGTCGAGGTGTTCCGGGCCGGCATCGAAAGC
>DATFDU010000407.1:0-4516 GCA_035251915.1 Dongiaceae bacterium
CGTCTCGCAGTATTGCAGGTTGTTGGCGCGGTTGATGCGGTCGATGAAGATCACGCCCGGCTCGGCCGCGGCGTAGGTCGAGCGCATGATCCTGTCCCACAGCTCGCGCGCCCGCACGACCCGGAAGGTGGTGCCGTTGAACTTCAGCTCCCACGGCCCGTCCTCCTTCACCGCCTGCATGAAGGCGTCGGTGACCAGGACCGAGAGGTTGAACATGCGCAGCCGGCCGGGTTGCTGCTTGGCCTCGATGAAGTTCTCGATGTCCGGATGGTCGCAGCGCAGCGTCGCCATCATGGCGCCGCGGCGGTGGCCGGCCGACATGATGGTGCGGCACATCGCGTCCCACACGTCCATGAAGCTGAGCGGCCCCGACGCGTCCGCGCCGACGCCCTTCACCGGCGCGCCCTTGGGGCGCAGGGTGGAGAAGTCGTAGCCGATGCCGCCGCCCTGCTGCATGGTGAGCGCCGCCTCGCGCAGATGCTCGAAGATGCCGCTCATGTCGTCGGGGACCGTGCCCATGACGAAACAGTTGAACAGCGTCACGTTGCGCTTGGCCCCGGCGCCGGCGAGGATCCGGCCCGCCGGCAGGTACTTGAAGCCGGAGAGGGCATCGTAGAAGGCGTCGGCCCACTTGGCGCGGTCTTCGGGCTGCTCGGCCTCGGCCAGCGCCTCGGCGACCCGCCGCCAGCTGTCCTCGATGGTCTTGTCCACCGGCGCGCCGTCCGGCCCCTTGAGCCGGTATTTCATGTCCCAGATCTGCTGCGAGATCGCGGCTACCTGCGCCATCTGTGTTCCTTGGATTCGAACGGGTTAACCATCGCGGGGCAAAAAGACTAACAAATCATGCCGCGAGAGTCGACCGGATGTTCGCGCTTTGTTTCAACAAGGTCCGGGCGATTTATCCCCATGTGGACTGACGACAAATCATTGAATGGTATTGTGAAAATATAGTTATCCATATTTTCCACACAAGCCACAGGCGGGCGCCAAACACGACCTGTGGATAAATCGGCCATCGTCGAAAATGGCACCATTTGGAGTTGGCTGCTGTCAGGAGGCCGAGCGGAATGGGCGGCAGGTACTCGATCACACGCAATCGATCATCGACAACGTATTGCAGCCCTCGCGGCGGCGGGCTTCTACCAGCAGACTGACATGACCCATCAGCTGCGGGCTCCACCCGGTTCGATATCGGGCTGCGTCATGCGATCTCGGAACCACCGCGCGAGTTGCACTTCGTCGATCGTGCCGGCAGCCACGCCTTCCATGGTGCGGATGGCGTCGAGCGGATCGAACGTTAGCGTATAGCCGTTGTCGGCGAGGAACAGGCGCGCGACAACCCAGGCGGTGCGTTTGTTCCCGTCTGCAAAGCCGTGGTTGCGCGCAATCCCATAGGCATACGCGGCGGCCAAGTCGGCCGCGTCAGGCTCGCCATAGGCGGCCAGATTCTGCGGCCGGGCAAGCGCGGATTCCACTGCTCCGCGATCGCGCACGCCATCCAGGCCGCCATGTTCGGCGAGCTGCCGATCATGGACGGCAAAAGTGACGTCCGCGCCAACCCAGCGCCAAGCCATCACTTAGCGAGGGCGCGCAGGACCTCGCGATCCTGGTGCATGACATCCTCGGCCAGCTTCATTTGACGCTCGAAATCCGGGTTGTAAGGCGTTAAGCGATAGCCGCCATCCGGGGCCTCGGTCAGATAGACCGTGTCGCCCTTCTGTACCTTGAGCCGGGCCATGGCCTCCTTGGTGAGGATGAAGCCGGCAGAGGCGCCGACTGTGGTGACTTTGAAGCTCAGCATGGATCATCCTTTCCAGGACTATATAATGTTGATTATATAGCAAATCCGCGCCTGGTAGCAATCCCCGATGTTCGTTAGGCCGGGCCGCTAAGCAGCTTGTTCGCCGCCGGCTCCAGGCGGGCTTCCAATTCCGCCATGAACGCCCTGCGATCGAGGCCGGGCGGGATGGCTGGCAGGTATTCGATCGCGATCGTGCCCGGCTTCTTGACCCAGGCCTTCTTGCCCCAGAACAGGCCGGAGTTGAGCGCGACCGGCACCACCGGCACGTTGAGCTGGCCGTAAAGCGCGGCGATGCCGGGCTGATAGGGCTTGTGCTCGCCGGGAGCAACGCGGGTGCCTTCGGGGAAGATGATGATCTGCCGGCCTTCGCTGAACGCTGCGTTGGCGTCCTTCACCATCTGCTTCAGCGCCGCCGCCTTGCCGGTGCGGTCGACCGCGATCATGCCGACCTTGCGGATGAACCAGCCGAACAGTGGGATGCTCAAGAGCTCGCGCTTCAGGATGAAGGCGGGATGGTTGAGCCGGCGCGACAGGAACAGCGTCTCCCACGCCGACTGGTGCTTGGCGGCGATGATGGCGGGGCCCTTGGGCAGATGCTCGAGCCCGAGTTCGCGGTGGCCGAGACCGCAGAACAGCCGTAGCAGGAACAGCGTGCCGTCGATCCACAGATGCGCCGCCTGCCACACCCACGACACCGGCGCCAGCAGCAGCGGCAGGCAGACGATGTGCATGACCGCGGACCACAGCAGGTAGCTGACGTTGAACAGGATGGAGCGGAGGAGGGCCATCACGCGTTCGTCCGCCTCACAGCCCCGCCATAGCCGCGATGCGGCTGGTGAGCCCGGCGACGCCGTTGCCGACATCGGAAATCTCCGCGCGCGCGGCTGCCGCCAGATATTTGTGGTACTCATTGAACAGCAGGAACACGGTGCCCGGTCGCGCGAACCAGTACGGGTCCTGCATCTGGCGCGGGAAGACCGGGTTGGGGATGATGGCGATCTCAGGCATCACGCGGTGGAATTCCAGCAGGCTGCGGTTCATGTGGTAGTTCGCCGTCACCAGGCGGATGGTGGTGAACTTGTTCTCGCCCAGCCAGCGCAGGCTCTCGCGCGCATTGCCTTCGGTCGAGCGCGCGTCGTAGCCCAGGGTGACGCAGCAATCGACCACGGCCTGGTTGGGTTGCGCGCTGCCGTCGAGGGTCTGCAGCAGCGCCGGCATGTCGACGCCGTTGGAGACGCCGGAGATCAGCATCTTCTTGGCGAGGCCCTGGTCGAGCAGCGCGAACCCTTCCGCCAGGCGCGAGTCGCCGCCGGTCAGCACCACGATCGCATCGACCGGCCGCTCGGGATCGCGCACGGTCGCGGGAATCGCGGCGGCGAACGCCAGAAACCCGGCCAGCCACGCCACCAGGACCAGCAGCAGCGCGTGCACGATCCGCCGGCCGAAGCCCGGCGGATGCTGATCCTTGAAACTGATTCGCGCGGCTCTCATGGGCGATGGGTCATAGCAGAGCGGGACGGCGGTGTCGCCACCCTGCTAGTACGCCATCCGTCGCAACGCCTGCAGCACGGCGATGCGCACCGTCACCATCGCGATCAGCACGGCGGCGAGCGGGATGAGGGCGAGCGGCCAGACCATCCAGGGCTCGAATGCCTGGACCGCGGCGCTCATCGGGGCTGCGCCGCGGGCCGCGAACACGCCGGCGGAGAGCAGCGTCGCCGCCGCCAGCAGCGAGCCGATGAAGGCGCCCATGAAGCCGTAGCGGAAGGCCTGCGCCTGGAACTGGCGCGCGACATAGGAATCGTGGGCGCCGACCAGATGCACGATTTCCACGATGCGGCGATGGATCGACAGCCCGGCACGCGCGACAAAGGCGACGACGCCGGCGGTCGCCACCAGCACCAGCGCCAGCAGACTGAGCGCCAGCACCTCGATGGTGCGCAGGAAAGTGAGCGCGCCGGCATTGAACTGCGCGTGATCGTCGATCGCGGCGCCGGGCGACACTTGCTGCAGGCGCTCGGCCAGTTCCGACAGGTTGGGCCGGGTGTCAGGCTGCAACGACACCGCCACCAGGTCGGGCAGCGTGACGCCGAGCTGGTCCGCCTGGTCGCCCAGCCAAGGCTGCAGCAGGCGCTTCACCTCCGACTCGTCCAGCAGGCGCGTGCCGACGACGCCGTTGGTGTCGGTGATCTCCTCCACTGCGGCATCGACCCGCTGCCTGCGCTGGGCGTCGTCCTCGCCCGCCACACCCGGCAGCTCGACCGTCAGCTGGCCGGAGAGGTCGCGCTGCCAGCGCTGCGTCACGTGATCGACCAGCAGCGCGACGGTCGCGGCGATCATGGCGAGATAGACCATGAAGCCGATGATCCAGGGCAGGAAGCGCGCGGTGGTGTCACGGTCGAGCGGCAGGTCGGTGCGGAAGCGCAGCATGGCTCAGGCGCTCTCCTGCTGCTCGGCATCGGCGGCATAAGCGGCTTCCGAATGCTCCTCCGCGGCCGCCGCCTGGGCATCTACCTGACCCGACGGATCGACCAGCTTCACGGTGCCCTGCGCGATGCGCAGCTGCCGGTGCGTGAAGCGGCCGACCAGCCCCTCGTTGTGGGTCGCGATCACCACCGTCGTGCCCATCTTGTTCAGTTCCTCGAACAAGTACATCAGGCGCACGCCGATCTGGTCGTCGACATTGCCGGTCGGCTCGTCGGCCAGCAGCAGGCT
>DATFDU010000408.1:0-9816 GCA_035251915.1 Dongiaceae bacterium
CCAAGCGCGGCCGGGCAGATGCCCTTGGAGTTCACATCCTGGCCATTGGCTTCGGTCGAGAACTCCTTCACGCGATCCGGCAAGCCGGTCTCGAGGTCGAACTTGGTGGCCCAGTTCACCGCCGGATCAAACTTCTCCGCCACCAGCAGTTCGCCGGTGTCGCGATCGAGCGTGTAGCCGAAGCCGTTGCGATCGAAGTGCACGAGCAGCTTGCGGTCCTGGCCGTCGATCTGCTGGTCGACCAGGATCATCTCGTTGACGCCGTCATAGTCCCACTCGTCGTGGGGCGTCATCTGATAGACCCACTTCGCCATGCCAGTGTCCGCATCGCGCGCGAAGATCGTCATGGACCACTTGTTGTCGCCGGGCCGCTGCACCGGGTTCCAGGTGCTGGGGTTGCCGGTGCCGTAATAGACCAGGTTGAGTTCCGGATCATACGACATCCAGCCCCAGGTGGTGCCGCCGCCGATCTTCCACTGATCGCCTTCCCAGGTCTTCAGCGACGAATCGGCGCCGATCGGCTTGCCGAGGTTGGTAGTCTTCTGCGGGTCGACCAGGATGTCCTTGTCGGGGCCGGCGGAATTCGCGCGCCATGCGACCGAACCGTCCTTCATGTTGTAGGCGGTGACGTGACCAAGCACGCCGAACTCGCCGCCCGAATTGCCGATCAGGACCTTGTCCTTGATCACCATCGGTGCCGAGGTGCCGGTCTCGCCCTTGGTCGGATCGCCGTCGGTGACGCTCCAGACTTCCTTGCCGGTCTTGGCATCGAGCGCGACCAGCTTGGTGTCGGCCTGATGCAGGAAGATCTTGCCGTCGCCATAGGCAACGCCGCGATTGACGGTGTCGCAGCACATCACCGGAATGACGTTCGGATCCTGCTGCGGCTCATATTTCCAGACGATCTGGCCGTCCTTGCTGAGGTCGAGCGCGAAGACGGTGTTGGGGAACGGCGCATGGACATACATCATGTTGCCGATCACCAGCGGTCCGCCCTCGTGGCCGCGCAGCACGCCGGTGGAGAAGGTCCACGCGACCTGCAGGTCCTTCACGTTCTCGTTCGTGATCTGGTCGAGCCCGCTGTAGCGGGTGCTGGAATAATCGCCCAGCGGCATAACCCATTGCTTGGGGTCGTCTTGGAGTTTCAGCAGCTCGTCGTTCGCCATGGCTTGCGCACCCCACAGCGAAACCGCGCCGGCAACCGCCAGCACAAACCCTGAAGCAGGCTTAAGTCTTGCCATCTTTTCCTCCCGAAAAGGATTGGTATCCACGCTCCGCAACGTTCTCTTGACCTGTCGGAGTGGTTCCGGCTCTCCCCGCCGTCGCATCAGTCCGCTCGCTCGGACGGCGGTGCTTGCGGTGCTCGCAATTGTCCCACGATCCTCCATGACCGATCGCGAGCGGCGTGTTCAAACGTTAGTCGACAAACCCGCGAAAGAGCATTGTCCTTTGGTACAACTTCGCTCGGTCGGGAAAAGCGCGTCATTTGCGGCGTGTTGCACGCCACCTGCAGCGCACCGCAAGACGCGGGCGCATTCGCACCGGAAGCGATGACCGCTCAGCTCGTCGTGGCGAGCGCGGGTTTGCTGTCGTGCGGCGTCATGCGCCGGTACACGAAATCTGGCGCCGGCTGCGCGGCCGCTTGGTCGGCAAGCGCCCGCAGGTCCGCGTGCCGCGGCGACAATGCGCAGGCGGGATCGGTGGCGGCTGCGTCTCCCACTACCGCCAGCGCCTGACACCGGCAGCCGCCCCAATCCACTTCACGCTGGTCGCAGGTCCGGCACAGGTCGGGCATCCAATCGGTGCCGCGGAACCGCTCGAACGCCGACGAGCTCGCCCAGATCTCGCCCAACGGCTTGTGCCGCACGGACTCGAACACCAGCCCTGGAATCGTTTGCGCGGCATGGCACGGCAGGACTTCGCCGCTGGGCGTGACGTTGAGGAACTGCCTGCCCCAGCCGCCCATGCAGGCCTTTGGCTGGCGTGCATAATAGTCCGGCAGCACGTAGTCGATCACGATCTGGCCGCGCAGCCGCTCGCGCGCGGAGTCGACGTGGCGCGTCGCCTCGTGCACCTGGGCGAGCGTCGGCATCAATGCTGCGCGGTTGCGGATCGCCCAGCCATAATATTGCGCGTGCGCCATTTCCACCCGGCCCGCCCCCAGCGCGACCGCGAGGTCGATCATGCGCTCGACCCGCGTGATGTTGTGCCGGTTGATGACGGCGTTGATGGTGAGCGGCAACCCCGCCTCCTTCACCATGCGGGCGAAGGCCAGCTTCTTGCCCTGGACGCCGGGATAGTTAGCGATGAAGGCCGCGGTCTGGTGGTCGACGTCCTGGATGCTGAGCTGCACGTGGTCGAGCCCGGCCTCCTTCAACTGCGTGATCCGAGGCTGGTCCAGCGTGACGCCGGAGGTGATGAGGTTGCTGTAGAGCCCGATCTTGCGCGCGTGGGCGACCAGGTCCGCCAGGTCGCGGCGCACCGCGGGCTCGCCGCCGGAGAAGTGCACCTGCAGGATGCCGAGATCGGCCGCCTCGTCCAGGACCCGCAGCCACTCTGCCGTCGACAGCTCGCCCTTGGCGCGCTCGAGCTCCAGCGGATTGGAGCAATAGGGACACTGCAGCGGACAGCGGTGCGTCAGCTCCAGCAGGGCCGCCAGCGGCGGCGCGTGGTTTGCGGCCGCGCTCATGCCGTCACGATCCGTTTCTCGATCAGGGCGGCCAGCAGGTCCTTGACGTCGTGCTCGATCTCGCTGCGGTCGGCGCTATAGGCCGTCGCCAGCTCGTCGACAATCGCGTCGACCTGGGTCGAGCCGTTGCAGCGCTGCAGGATCTCGAGCGCGGTCTCGTCCGGCACCAGCACGCGCTCCGGCGCCAGCACGACCCAGCGGTCGCGGGCCTTGTCGAAGGTCAGTCGGACGCCCGGCGCCAGGCCGGGGCGCGCTTCGCTCGACAACTGGGGGATTGTCATGGCGTGGCCTCCTCCGGGCGAAAGGCGCCGGGCGGGACGTGCCCGGGCGCAACATAGGCGTGGTAGAGCGCGTCAAGCTGCGCCCACAGCACGTCGCACTTGAATTCGAGAGCGCGCAGCGCCGCCTGCTGCTGATGCGGCAGGCGCGCCTCGCGTTTCACGTAGTCGATGGCGAAGTTGGCGTCGCGCGGCGCCTGTGTCAGGCGCTTGTCGAAGTAGCTGAGCGCGTCGCGGCTGATGAAATCGTAGCTGGCCAGCATGCCGGCCACCCGCTCGGTGATGATGGTCGGCGCGAACAGCTCGGTCAGCGAGGAGGCGATCGCCTCCAGCAGGCTGCGGTCGCGCACGAAATGGAGATAGGCCTCGACCGCGAAGCGGGTGCCGGGCAGCAGCCCCGCGCCGGAGATCACATAGTCCCGATCGAAGCCGAGGATGTCGGTCAGGCGCAGCCAGCGCTCGATCCCGCCGTCATAGGTCTCGTCGCCGTCATGGTCGATGATGCGCTGGCGCCAGGACCGGCGGATGTCGCGGTCGGTCATGCGCGAGAGGATCGCGGCATCCTTCTGCGGGATGATCGATTGGTAATAGTACCGGTTCAGCGCCCAGGCCTGGACCTGGCCCTTGGTGAGCTTGCCGCCATGCAGCAGGGCATGGAACGGGTGGCGATTGTGGTAGCGCGCGGCGCCGATGGCGCGCAGCGCGGCTTCCAGCTCTTCCGGGCCCATCAGTTCGGTCACAGGCTGATCCTCATTCCGTCTTCGGCAACTTCCCATCCGTGCGCCGCAACCTCCGCCCGTTCCGGCGATTCCTCGTCCAGCACCGGGTTGGTGGTGTTCACATGGATGAAGATCTTGCGGCCGACCTCGAGCTTGCCGAACGCGGCCAGCGTGCCCGACCCGCCGTTGATGCTCATGTGGCCCATGCGCCGCCCGGTCTTGTAGCTGATGCCGAGTTGCACCAGCTCGTCGTCCGACCACAGCGTGCCGTCGAAGAACACCAGCGCCGAGCCGCGCAGGCGCTCCTCCAGCTCCGGCGTCATGCGCGCGCAGCCCGGAATGTAGTGGAACGTCGCGCTGCCCGAGGTGATCTCGACCCCGACGGTATCCTCTGCCACCCCGGCGAGATGCTGCGGCTCGCGCCCTTCGAGGAACAGCGGCACTTTTCCCGGCACGGCGAACGCGGTCATGGCAAGGCCGAGTGGACCGTCGCAGCCGACGAGTTCGACGCGCTCGCCCAGATCGAAGGCCCGGCGCTGCACATATTGCGGATTGAGCGCGCCGAAGATCGGGTTCTCCGCCAGCAGGCCGAGAACGCGGCGCGTGCCCCACAGCACGAAGGCCTGGCTTTCCCGCATCGACAGCAGGCCGGCGACGTGATCGACCTCGGCGCTGGTCAGCACGACCGCGCGCACCGGCGAATCGCGCAAGCCTTCGCGCGGCCACAGGCACTGGTTCTGCAGCAATTGCTGACGTGCGTCCGGCGACGCGTTGAGCATGACCCAGCGGCTGCCCTCGGCGCTCACGGCGATCGAGGCTTGCGTACGCCATTTGGCGCGTGCAGAACCGTCCCGCGCCCGCTTGCTGGTCGGCGCATTGCAATTCCATTGAGGAAAGCCTCCGCCGGCCGCAGAACCGAGCACCACCACTTCCATGGCTGCTAAACCCTGGCTATGCGAGGCCGCCCCGCTTTGCGCGCGGCGGAGGGCGTCAGTTTACATGCGCGCGCAAGCGTAGGAGTTGATCTCCATGCCGACGCAAATCTCGCGCAACCGCGGAGTCTTCCAAACCTTCATGGTCAACTCTCCCAGTCCTTAGCGATTGTTAAAACATGAATCTGCCGGGTTCACCGACAAGAATTATTCTAAGGACGGTGTTCCGGGCATGCCAGGGCAATCGGCTTCGGCCATCTCATACTTTGGTCCAAGATTCCTGCAACGCCAGGCCGGAGTGATCAATGCACCTTGCGTGCAGGGCGCCGAAGTTAAGGCGCGACATCTCCACGGAAAAGACATGGACGTTGACCGATGTATCGCGCAGCCAGCGCGTCTGCACCTCGAAAGCCTCGCGCTCGCGATCGTTCCACACCTGACAGGTCACGGGGCCGGGACGAGCCACGCTCTTCAGCTGAAGATAATGCGTCAGCTCATGCACCAGGATGCTGGTCGCGACCTGGTCGCCGCCAACGGCAAGCGCCTCATCAATGATGATCCGGCCGTTCGGGAAAGTGAACGCATAGACCTGGCACGGGCGGCCACACACGCGCTGTTCCAGCACGCGATGGGGGACGGCCTCAATATCTGGTGGATCGCCGGGAATGGCATAGCCGGTGTAGCCCGATATCGCGGTCAGAAGCGTTGCCACCAGCTTGCTCGAGATCATCTTCGTCCTCGTATCGACGGTGGGCATGGTAGGGACATTGGCCGGAAGTTCAATTGATTACCACGGTGGCCGTGTGATTTCGTGCCGGAAGTCTCGCAGCGAACGCGGCGGAGGACGTATGAACGTGCGCACAATCCTGGCAGGGCTGTTCCTCGTCGGCGGTCTTTCCGCATCGCAACATGCCATAGCCAACGTTTATCCCACCGAAGTGGTTGCCGACTATGTCATCGGCTGCATGGCCGCCAATGGAAGCACGCAGGACAATCTGCGCCGCTGCTCCTGCAGCATCGACACTGTCGCCTCGATCCTGCCCTACGAAGCCTATGAGAAAGCCGATACGGTCATCCGCATGAGGGGCGTTGGCGGCGCCAACACCGAAGTGTTTCGCACCACCAGCATGCTGGCGAAAATGGTCGATCAGCTCCGGCTGGCGCAGATCGAGGCCGATTTTCGCTGCTTCTAGCGCGCGTTGCGCCGCGAAGCGGAGCGCCTGACGCTCATTGTTCTTTGGTCGAAGAGGGTCGAACTCCGCTTGCCCGCCATTTTTCCGATTCCTTAGAGTTGCCAAAGGTCCTGTGCGACCACTCGCAACTTCCCCGAGCTGAGTTCGGGCCCATCAACGGAAGGCGTTTGTGATGCGACTGTCCACCTTGCTCTTGGCGACAATCCTGCCCACCTTGGTTCTCACCGCTGCCGGCGTCGCGCGCGCCGTGGAAACGGGCGATCCTGCCCTCGGGAAGAAGGTGTTCGCGAAATGCCAGGCCTGTCATTCGCTCGAAGCCGGCAAGAACAAGGTGGGACCGACGCTGCATGGCGTGATGGGCCGTGCCTCCGCCAGCGAAGCGGACTTCAACTATTCGGATGCGATGAAGAATGCGCACCTGACGTGGGACCCGGAGACGCTGGACAAGTATCTCGCCAAGCCGAAGGAACTGGTGCCCGGCACCAAGATGGCCTTCCCCGGCCTGCCCAAGGAAAAGGACCGCGCGGATCTGATCTCCTATCTCGAGCAAGCCACCGGGTCAGCACAGTGAGCGAACGCGGGGCAGCGCGCATCCTCGGCCCCCTCGCGGCCGGTGTTGCTGCGCTGACCTTTGCCTTCAGCCAGGCGGCGATCGCCCAGTCGACGCCGCTTCATGTGCCGATCGTCTATCTCAAGGAGACGGTCGAGGAGCCGCTGCCCCTGTCGCTGGTCGAGCCGGTCGCCGAAGACAACGGACTTGCCGGCGCCAAGCTGGCGACCGGCGACAACAACACCACCGGCAAGTTCCTGAAGCAGGAGTTCGAGCTGATCGAGAAGATGGTTCCGGCGGGCAGCGACCTCAAGGCCGCCGCCGCGGAGCTATCGGCGGCGGGGCAGAAGCTGGTGGTCGCCGACTTGACCGCCGCGCGCCTGACGGAGTTCGCCGACCTGCCGGAGATGAAGGATGCGGTGATCTTCAACATCCGGGCCGAGGATGATGGACTGCGCGCCGCTGACTGCCGCGCCAACGTCTTCCACACCATCCCGAGCCGCGCCATGAAGGCGGACGCGCTCGGGCAATGGCTGGTCAGCAAGCAGTGGACGCAATGGGTGCTGGTCTACGGAGTCCATGACGGAGACCGCGCATTCGCCGACGCGGTCCGGCGGGCCGCCAAGCGCTACCGCGCCGAGATCGTCGAGGAACGTGCCTACGAGTGGAAGTCGGGATCGCGCCGCACCGACACCGGCGAGCAGCAGGTGCGCGAGCAGATGACGCAGCTGACCCAGCGCCTGCCGGACCACGACGTGGTGATCGTGGCCGACGAGAACGAGGTGTTCGGCGACTATCTGCCCTATCGCAACTGGGACCCGCGGCCGGTGGTCGGGACCAGCGGTCTGGTACCGACCTCCTGGCATCGCAGCCAGGAGCAGTGGGGCGGGACGCAGCTGCAACGGCGGTTCGAGCGCGACTTCAAGCGCTGGATGCTGGAGCGCGATTATGCCGCCTGGGAGGCAGTGCGGTCGATCGGCGAAGCGGTGACCCGCACCAACAGCGGCGATGCACAGACCCTGAAACAATACATCATGTCAGACACCTTCGAGCTCGCCGCGTTCAAGGGCAAGCCGCTGACCTATCGCAAGTGGGACCAGCAGCTGCGCCAGCCGATCCTGCTCGCGACGCCGCTGATGCTGGTCTCGGTGTCGCCGCAGGAGGAATTCCTGCACGAGCGCACGCCGCTCGATTCACTCGGATATGACGAACCTGATTCCAGCTGTCGTCTGAATCAATAACGGCTAGCCAGAAGCGAGGCCGATAGCATCAACGGGAGGAAAGAAGATGCTGCAGCACAAGATACTGGCGATCTCGACCTTGCTAGCCTGCACCGCGCTCACCGGGGGGGCGCAAGCCAACATGGCCTACGTTTCGAACGAGAAGGGCAACACCATCAGCGTCATCGATCTCACCAAGATGGAGACGGTGGCGGAGGTGCCGGTCGGCGAGCGGCCGCGCGGCATCACTCTCAGTCTCGACAAGAAGCTGCTCTACATCTGCACCAGCGACGCCGACCACATCGAGGTGCTCGACCTCGAGACCTTGAAGGTGGTCGAGACCCTGCCCAGCGGCCCGGACCCGGAGCTGTTCGTGCTGTCGCGGGATGGAAAGAGGCTCTACATCGCCAACGAGGACAACAACTTCGTGACTGTCCTCGACCTGACCGAGGGTGTCATCACCGCCGAGATTCCGGTCGGCGTCGAACCCGAGGGCATGGCGGTCAGCCCCGACGACAAGATCATGATCAATACCTCCGAAACCACCAACATGGCCCATTTCGTCGACACCGCGACGCTCGAGATCACCGACAACGTCCTGGTCGATTCGCGGCCGCGCTATGCCGAGTTCACGCCGGACGGCAAGGAGCTCTGGGTCTCCGCCGAGATCGGCGGCACTGTGAGCGTGATCGACGTTGCGACCCGCAAGATCGTGCACAAGGTCGGCTTCGAGATCCAGGGAGTGCGAGCCGACACGATCCAGCCGGTGGGCGTGCGAATCACACCCGACGGCAAGACCGCCTTCGTCGCGCTGGGCCCGGCCAACCGCGTCGCGGTGGTCGACGTAGCGAGCCGCGAGGTGCAGGATTACCTGCTGGTCGGACAGCGGGTGTGGCAGCTCGACTTCACGCCCGATGCCAAGCTGCTGCTCTCCACCAACGGCGAGTCGAACGATGTGTCGGTGATCGACGTGGCCGAGCGGAAAGTCATCAAGTCCATCCCCGTCGGCGAGCTGCCGTGGGGTGTGGCGATCCGCTGACATGGCAGACCTGGCGCACCTTCCGGCGCGACCTTCCGCATCCGCGCCGGATGCGCTGTCGATCCACGGACTGACGCATCGCATCGGCGAGCGGCCGGTGCTGCAGGATGTGACGCTGTCGGTCCCGGCAGGGTGCTTTGTGGTGCTGCTCGGGCCGAACGGCGCCGGCAAGACCACGCTGCTGTCGCTGGTCACGCGGCTCTACAATGCACAGCAGGGCAGCATCGCGGTGTTCGGGCACGACGTGCGCAAGGAAAGCTCCGCGGCCCTCTCCAGCATGGGCGTGGTGTTCCAGCAGCGCGCGATCGATCCCGACCTGACGGCGCGGCAGAACCTCTCCTACCACGCCGCCCTGCACGGCTTGCCGGGCAAGGTCGCGCGGGCGCGCATCGCGGCGGAGCTGGAGCGCATGAGCCTGACCAAGGAGGCGGACCGCAAGATCCGCACCCTGTCCGGCGGCGAATCGCGGCGCATCGAGATCGCGCGGGCGCTGCTGCACAACCCCAAGCTTCTGCTGTGCGACGAGGCGACGGTCGGGCTCGACGTGCGCAGCCGGGCCAACATCATGGCCGATGTGCGCGGGCTGGTGCGCGAGCGCGGCATGGCGGTGCTGTGGGCGACCCACCTGATCGACGAGGTGGAGCCCGACGATTTCGTCATCATCCTGCATCGCGGCAAGGTGCAGAAGCAGGGCCGCGCCGCCGACCTTGCCGGTGCCGAGGGACTGAACGATGCGTTCCGGCGCGTGACGGAGGCGGCGGCATGAGCCTCGCTGCGATGCTCCGCTGCTTCCATGGGATCCTGTGGCGGGAATGGCTGCGCTTCCTGCACCAGTACACCCGCTTCGTCGCGGCGCTGGTGCGGCCGCTGATCTGGCTGTTCGTGTTCGCGGCCGGCTTCCGCTCGGTGCTCGGCGTCTCGATCGTGCCGCCGTATCAGACCTACATCCTCTACGACGAGTATGTGATCCCAGGGCTGATCGCGATGATCCTGCTGTTCAACGGCATGCAGGGGTCGCTGTCGATGGTCTATGACCGGGAGCTGGGCAGCATGCGCGTGCTGCTGACCAGCCCGATGCCGCGCTGGTTCCTGCTGATCTCCAAGCTGCTGGCGAGCACCCTGCTGTCGCTGGCGCAGGTCTATGTGTTCCTGCTGATCGCCTGGCTCTACGGCATCGAGCTGCCGCCGATGGGCTA
>DATFDU010000409.1:0-2580 GCA_035251915.1 Dongiaceae bacterium
CCGCGACGCCGCGCAGGAGCAGTATGACGGCACCGCCAGCTTTATCCAGGACCTGCCGATTCCCGGCTCGCACCACGGCCTGCTCAGCCTGCCCGGCGCCACCGTGTTCGCGGCCAATGCCGACCGGCTCGATGTCCTGCCTGCCGGCCTCGCCACCCGGCTGGTACGGTTCCATGCGATGCGCGATGGCGCCGCGCACCTGATCGGCCAGTCGCACCATGTGCGCTGCGACGTGGTGCGCGCCACCCTGCAAAGCCTGGCGCACGGCGCGGATGAGGTACTGGGCGCTGCGTGACGGTCTACTTGCGTTCGGAGACCGCCAACGCCTGTGTCGCGCGATGCCAGTGATACGCCCATCCGGCGGCAACGGCGGCCAGCGCGAAGGCAATGACCGTCATTGACGGCAGCAGCGGCGTAGGCAGCGACCGCGTCGCCAACCAGGCTGCCAGCACCCATGCCGCGGCCACCGCGCCGCTCGCGAGTTCCCAGACCAGCAGCCGCGCCGGCGACCCGCCCGCCGCGGATCGCAGCCATGGCCGGATCACCCGGTCCTGGGCTGCGTCGGACACCACGCTCGCCGCGACCGACATCCGCCGCAACGATTCCGCCCGCCACAGCGCGAGCGCCGCAATGCCGAGACCGATGATCAGCGCCAGCAGCGGCGCCAGCAGAGACAATTTCAGCGAGATCACCTTCAGGGGCTCGCCGATGGCGCCCAGTTGCGTCTGCAACTCCTTGGTCTGCTCCTCGAGCGCCGCCAGTTCAGCCGCCACCTCCTGCGCGCGTCGATCGCTCTGCCTCGTGGCTTCGGCTGCTTCGGTTGCCTGCTCCTTGACCTCCTTCAGCGCGCTGCGCTTCTGATCGATACCCTGGCTCATCGCCTCAAGCATCTTCTCGATCGAAGTTTCCTTGCCGCCGATGGTGCCCCACCAGGCGGTGCCTTCCGGCACGGCGAACCTCAGTTCCTCGGCAATCTTGCGCAGCGTCAGGACGGTGTCACGCAATCGACGCAGCGGATCGGTCGCGTCGCCTGCCGCATCGATCATGGACCCAATCCGATCATCGATCTCCGCCGCCATCGCCACGATGCTCTGCCGGTCCTCGGCCCAGGAGTCATTGGCGCGCCGGATGGCAGGCGCGACGATGGAATCGCCGATGTAGCTGTTCAATGCCGCAAGCTGGCGCAGATCGCCGTTCGCCGTCTGGCCAACCTCCGCTACCCGCATACGTAGCTGCGGGTCCATGACCATGAGCGTTGGATTAAGCATCTCAGGCGGGGGAGCCTGCTGCTGCTGCTGTTGTTGCTGCTGGATGCCGTCCGTGGGAGATGGCCGGAACAAGCGCGCGCCGTCCTCGCCTCCCGCTTTCTCGCGGCCGAGCCGGATCAGCTGGGGGATTATGGCGTCGAGCGTCGCGAACGCTTCGACCAGTTCGTTCCGGAGCGCGCTCGATGTCGCCGCGACTTCTTCCTGCACGAAGCCGGTGAATTCGTCGGCGAGCCCGACGACATCCGCAAGCTGGCTGTCGAGAACGCGCTTCTGGTCGCGTTCGTGCGTGACGGCTGCCAGCTCCTCGGTCTGCTTGGCGAAAGGGCCCGCCAATGCCAGATGGAAGTAGGCGAGAAGCGCGAGCACGATCAGATGCCATTTGGCCGATGCTTCGTGCTGCGCCTTAGCGGCGGTGAAGAACTGCACCCCGAGATCGTCGGCCATGGAGCCCCCGTGCGTCCTCCAGCACGCAATGTAGCACAGAGGCGCACCCGGCCTCAGCTATATTGTGGGAACTTGCGCTCCAGGTAGCGCGCCAGCCAGGTCAGCAGCGTCAGGATCACGAAATACTGGATGCCAAGGAAGGTGTAGATCTCCAGCGCATGCAGGATCTGGGTCTGCAGCAGCGTCGCCTGGCGCGTGATCTCCAGCACGCCGATCGCGCCGGCGAGCGATGAATCCTTCACCACCGAGATATACTGGTTGACCGTCGGCGGCAGCATGCGGCGCAGGGCCTGCGGCAGCACGATGCGCCGCATCGCGACCGCGCGCGACATGCCGAAGCTGTAGGCGGCGTCGATCTGCCCCCTGGATACGCTTTCGATGCCGGCCCGGAACACCTCGATCAGGAACGCGCCGGCGTTGAGCGAGAGCCCCACGGTCGCCGCCGTCACCGCCGTCATGTTGGCGAACAGCGAGATCACCGGCAGGGACTTGACCTCGTCCGGCAGGTCGCGCATCGCGGTCGGGAAGCCGAAGTAGATCCACAGCAGCACGACATAGAGCGGCAGCTTGCGGAACAGGTCGACATAGCCGGCGGCGAACCAGCGCAGCGCCCTGTGCCGGCTGCGCAGCATCAGGGCGCCGCTGAGACCGATGATCGAGCCGAAGATGATGGCGTAGAACGAGATCAGCAGCGTCAGCGGAATGCCGGACAGCAGGAACAGCAGGTACTTCTGCCCGTTCGGATTGGTCGGCATCAGCACCGCCCAATTCCCGCAGCCGGTCAGCAGAACGGAAAGCAGGATAAGGAATGGTGCATACGACAATCCCCTCCCCCGATACGGGGCAGGGTTAGGGAGGGGGAAGCGGC
>DATFDU010000410.1:0-3127 GCA_035251915.1 Dongiaceae bacterium
TGCCGCGGCGGAAGATGTCGCGGAACAGCTGCTTGGTGCGCTTGCGGTTCAGGAAATGCTGCTGGTCAGGCGCGCGCTCATAGGCATAGCCGGGCGAGACGGTGATGCCGTCGACGCCCATCGCCATCACGTCGTCGAAGAAGTTCGCCGCGCGCTCCGGGTCGGTGCCGTCGAAGAAGGTGCAATTGATGTTGCAACGGAAGCCGGCATCCTTCGCCTTCTTGATCGCCTCGACCGCCTTCTCGTAGACGCCCTGCTGGCAGACCGACTTGTCGTGCTCGTCCTTGCTGCCGTCGAGATGGACCGACCAGGTGAAGTACGGCGACGGCTTGTAGTCGCCCATCTTCTTTTCCATCAGCAGCGCGTTGGTGCACAGGTACACGAAGCGGCCCTGCTTGATCAGGCCCTCGACGATCTCCGGCAGCTCCTTGTGCAGCAGCGGCTCGCCGCCGGCGATGGAGACCACCGGCGCGCCGCATTCCTCGGCCGCCGCGAGCGCGTCCTTCACCGAAATGCGCTGGTTCAGGATCTCCGCCGGATAATCAATTTTGCCGCAGCCGGCGCACGCCAGGTTGCAGCGGAACAACGGTTCCAGCATCAGCACCAGCGGATAGCGCTTCCGGCCCAGCAGATGCTGCTTCGCCACATAGGCGCCGACACCGATCATCTGTCTCAATGGAATGGGCACAATATGCTCCTTCTGTCGGACTCTTCTTAAGCCGCCGCTATTTCGCGGCGGCCCGGTCGTTGGCCTCGAGCTGTGGCGGCAGGCGGAACTTCACATTCTCCGCGATGCCCTCCATCACGCTCAGGCTGATTTGCTTTAAATCCCGCAGCTTGGAGACCACTTCCTGCACCAGCACATCAGGTGCGGAAGCGCCCGCCGTCACGCCCACCGACTTCACGCCGTCGAGCCACCTGGGATCCAGCTGGCCGGCATTCTCGATCAGGTGGCTGCGCACGCCGAGCTCTTCGGCGATCTCGCGCAGGCGGTTGGAATTCGACGAGTTCGGCGCACCGATCACCAGGATCATGTCCACCTGTTCCGACAGCTGCCTGACGGCGCGCTGGCGATTCTGGGTGGCGTAGCAGATGTCCTTGGTGTCCGGCCCGACGATCGCGGGAAAGCGCCGCTTGAGCGCCTCGATCACCTCGCGCGTGTCGTCGACCGACAAGGTGGTCTGCGTCACATAGGCCAGCTTGTTCGGGTCCTTGACCGTCAGCTTGCCGACCTCGCCTGCATTGGAGATGAGATGCACGCCGCCGGGCACCTGGCCCATCGTGCCCTCGACCTCAGGATGGCCGGCATGGCCGATCAAAATCACCTCGCGGCCCTGGGCGGCGTAGCGCCGGCCTTCGACATGGACCTTGGAGACGAGCGGGCAGGTGGCGTCGATGACTTGCAGGTGTCGCGATTCTGCATCGGACTCGACCGTCTTGCTGACACCATGCGCGCTGAAGATCGCGATCTTGCCTTCGGGCACCTCGTCGAGCTCCTCGACGAACACCGCACCCTTGGCGCGCAGCGAATCGACCACGTGCCGGTTGTGCACGATCTCGTGCCGGACATAGACCGGAGGCCCGTAGGTCTCCAGCGCCTTTTCCACGATGTCGATTGCCCGCTCCACCCCGGCGCAAAAGCCGCGCGGCTGTGCCAAGACTACCTTCATGATCACCATTCATTCAGACCAACGCCGAACACCCGACGGGCATCCCCTGGCGTTGGATTCGGCCAATACCGGACCTGAACCGGCAGCGGCGCTGACCGATCGATTTTCCTGTAACATAGAATGCCTGCTTTGCCTACCCGAGTTGCGGCACTGCACACACCGGGTTAAGTATTTGACACAAAGACCATTAATGTGACTCGGCTATTGTCGCATATGGGGTATGCTGGATTTTGCCGGCTGACTTCCCTATAAGCAGCCGATTCGCGGCCAAGTGCATTCCTAGGCCGTGGGGGACAGCCACGTACACAGAGTGAGAAGCATTATCGTGACCGCTGCCAGCAAGACGCCGCTCCTCGATCGCATCAAGACGCCGGCCCATCTGCGTCAACTTGACCCAAGCCAGCTTCGCCAGGTCGCCGACGAATTGCGGCAGGAAACCGTGGACGCGGTTTCCGTAACCGGTGGCCATCTCGGCGCCGGGCTTGGCGTGGTCGAATTGACGGTCGCGATTCATTACGTCTTCGACACGCCCTACGACCGCCTGATCTGGGACGTCGGCCACCAGGCCTACCCGCACAAGATCCTGACCGGCCGGCGCGACCGCATCCGCACCATCCGCCAGGGCGGGGGCTTGAGCGGTTTCACCAAGCGCTCGGAATCGGAATATGACCCGTTCGGCGCGGCGCACTCCTCGACCTCGATCTCCGCCGGCCTCGGCATGGCGGTGGCGAGCGAGCTGCAGGGCCGCAAGCGCAACGTGATCGCGGTCATCGGCGACGGCGCGATGAGCGCCGGCATGGCCTACGAGGCGATGAACAATGCCGGCTCGCGCGACACGCGCCTGATCGTCATCCTCAATGACAACGACATGTCGATCGCTCCGCCGGTCGGCGCGCTCAGCTCCTATCTCTCGCGCTCGCTGTCGTCGACTTCGTTCCGCTCGCTGCGCCACGTGGCGAAGGACATCTCCAAGATCCTGCCGCGCCCGTTCCAGCGCGCAGCCCAGCAGGCCGAGGAATTCGCCCGCGGCATCATCGCCGGCGGCGGCACCTTGTTCGAGGAGCTGGGCTTCTATTACGTCGGCCCGATCGACGGCCACAACCTGGAGCACCTGATCCCGATCCTGCAGAACCTCGCCAACTCGGACGAGCCGGGACCGGTGCTGGTGCATTGCGTGACGCAGAAGGGCAAGGGCTACGGCCCCGCCGAAGCCTCCGCCGACAAGTACCACGGCGTGGTGAAGTTCGACGTCGCGACCGGCGCGCAGCAGAAATCGGCGCCCAAGGCGCCGAGCTATACCGGCGTGTTCGCGAAGGCGCTGATCGCCGAGGCCAAGGCCGACGACCGCATCATCGCGGTCAACGCGGCGATGCCATCCGGCACCGGCCTCGATGCGTTCGGCAAGGCGTTCCCGGAGCGCACCTTCGACGTTGGCATCGCCGAGCAGCATGCCGTGA
>DATFDU010000411.1:0-12793 GCA_035251915.1 Dongiaceae bacterium
ACCAGCGGCGCGCCCGGGCCCAGCACTCTGAAAACCTGCGAGGTGATGCGATCCTGCAGGCTGCGCTTCATGGAAACCAGCGGCAGCGAGGATACGATCGCCTTCACATGGTCGATGCCTTCGCGCTTCAGCAGCGGCTGCAGCTTGGCGGCATCGCCCAGCAGCACCCGGACGCCGGGATAGCGCTCCTGCAGCAGCTTGTGCAGGGTCGGGTCGCGCTCCAGCACGATCAGCTTCTCGGGTTGAATACCGGCTTTCAGCAGGGCCTTGGTGACGGAGCCGGTGCCGCCGCCCAGCTCCACGACATAGCCCGGCCCGCGCGGCACCTGGCGCGCCATCGCGCCCGCGAGCTCCGCGGACGACACGGCGACCGCGCCGATCTTGCGCGGATTCTTGAGCCACAGCTTGAACAGCAATCGGGATTCAGCAAACATCGGGGGAGCCGTTCCCTGCAGTGCGCCACCCACCGGGCCGCCACGGGCTGTTAACATGCCCCTTTCCAAAATGTGTCACAACGGAAAAACACATTGGTCAAGGGGGATTAGCCCAAAGTACGTGGCACGCTGGGGGGCGCTAGAATGCCGCACCCGTCAGCAGCACGACCTTTCCGGTCGATTGCCGGCTCTGAATCAACTCCAGGGCAACGCGGAAGTCGCCGAGCGGCAGGCGATGGGACACCAGCGGCTTGAGCTGTCCGGCCTGGACCATCGCATCGAGCGAGGAGAACGCTCTGGCCACGACCTCCGGGCGGTGCTGGCGCCAGGAGCCGAAATAGAATCCCATCGCGGCGACGTTCTTCACCAGCAGGATGTTGGCGGGGATCTGCGGCACCGGACCGCCGGCGAATCCGATGACGAGGATGCGCGCGTTCCAGTTCACCACCCGCAGCGAGGCCTCGAACACCGCGCCGCCGACCGGGTCGTAGACGACATCGACGCCGCCCACCAGCGCTTTCACCCGTGCGCGGATGTCCTCCGCTTTGTAGTCGATGACGTGGTCGGCGCCATGGGCTGTGGCGATGGCGCATTTGTCGGGGCCGCCCGCCGTCGCGATCACCCGCGCGCCGAGCGCCTTGCCGATCTCGACCGCGGTGAGGCCGACGCCGCCCGCCGCGCCATGCACCAGCAGGGTCTCGCCCGCCTGCAGCTTCGCCTGCTCGGCCAGCGCGACATAGGAGGTGCCGTAGGCGATGGGGAATCCGGCTGCCTCCGCCGCGTCCAGGCCGGTCGGCGCCGGATAGATGCGGTCGGCCGAGACGATCGCGCTGTCGGCGAACGCGCCGGCTTCAGGAATCGCGATAACACGGTCGCCGGCCTTGAACCGCGTCACCTGCGGGCCGACCGCCTCGACCGTGCCGGCGGCCTCGAAGCCCGGGACGAACGGCGGCTCGTGCTTCACCTGGTATTTGCCTTGCGTGACCAGCAGGTCGGCGTAGTTGAGGCCGGCGGCCGCGATCCGGATGCGCACTTCGCCCGCACCGGGCGCGCCGGGATCGGGCCGCTGCTCGAGCGCCAACCCGTCGAGGCCGGCGAGCGCGCTGCAGACGACTGCCCGCATCAGAAAGCGGGGCGCACCTGGCCGGTCGGCGTGCCGGCCCAGTTCTTGACCGTCGGGGTCAGGGTCGCGGCCAACGTCCCGGCCATCTCGTCGTCGATCACGCCGAGATGGCGCAGCACCTGGCCCATCACCACCTCCGCCGCGCGCGAGGCGCCGTCCGTCACCTTGAGGCAGATGCCGAGGCCATGCTGCGGCAGTGCCCCGCAATAGACCCCCTCCGCCCCGACCTTGATCGCGGCCTTGCCGGGGATGGCGCTCATCAGCTTGGTGCAGAAGCGGTCGCTGCCGGCGACCATGAAGGGATCCGCCATCATCGCCTCGAGGATGCGGCGGCAGGCGGCGGCGCGCTCTTCGGACAGGTGATGCGGGTCGGCCATCTGCGCCATCGCGAACGCGGTGTTGGCGATCGGGACCGCGATCACCGGGATGCCGCAGCCATCGATGCCACGCGGCACGTCGCCCAATTCGCAGCCCGACATCTGCTCCAGGATGCCGAGCAGGCGCTGCTGCACCGGATGCTCGTACTGGATGTAGCCCTTGGTCTTCTCGCCGGCATGCACGGCGGTGGTGAGGAAGCCGGCATGCTTGCCGCTGCAATTGTTGTGGGCGCGTGTCGGCTCAGCGCGTGCGCGCAGCATCGCCTGCATGGTCGCTTCGTGCGGCGGCCAGTGCGCGCCGCATTCCAGATCCTCGACGCCGAGGCCGACGCGATGCAGCCAGCTGGTCACCGTCTCGACATGGCGCGGCTCGGCATTGTGCGAGGCGGTGGCAAGCGCGATCTCCGCGGCGCCGAGCTTGAAGCGGTCTGCCGCGCCCGATTCCACCAGCGGGATCGCCAGCAGCGGCTTGATCGCGGAACGGCCGTAGACCGGCAGCTCGACATCGCCCCAGGCGCGCACGATGCCGCCATGCGCGTCGACCACCGCGACGCTGGCGTGATGGCGGCTTTCCACCATCTGCCCGCGCACCACTTCGGCGAGGATCGGCGATGAATCCTGCGGCAACGCGGTCTTGACCTGGACGCTCATGCACACGCTTTCCCGGAAAGTTCGGGCGCCACCTTGCCCCCGGTCGCGGGCGGATGCAAGTTCGGTACAATCGGGACAAGTTCGCGCTGGCACTCGTGTTGATCGCGGCGATAATCGCGGTCTGTTGCGAAGGAACTCTTTTATGCAGATTCTTGCCGAGCTCGCATCCATGCCGGATGACGTTGCAGGACTGATGGCGCAGGTTCCGGCGGAGAAGCGGGCGTGGGTGCCGCCGACCTGGGAGGGCATTCCGGGCGAGCGTTTCACCGCGCTGGGGCAGGCCTGCCATCTGCGCGACGTCGAGCGCGACGGCTATCACGTGCGGTTCGGGCGCACGCTGCGCGAGCAGCGGCCGGACCTGGTCTCGATCGATTCATACGAGCTCGCGGCGCAGCGCAACTACGAGGCCGACAATCTGGAAGCCGCGCTCATTTCCTTCCGCAAGGCGCGGCGCGAGACAGTCGCGATGCTCCAAACGGTGCGCATGGATGACTGGAACCGCACGGCGACGTTCGCGGAGTATGGCGAAGTCACCTTGACCGGGCTCGCGCATATCCTGCGCAGCCACGACCTGCAGCATCTCGCCTGCCTGCACTGGCTGCTCTCGAAGATGGATTGATCTTGTTGACCGCATTTTTCTGCGCCGAACCGGCATCCACTTCGGCGGAAAATGCTCACGTGCGCGCGCGATAGCGCCGCACTTTCTCCAGCGTGCCGCAATCGTCCATCGCGCACCAGCGGCGCGACAGGTTCTTGCTGTCGTCGTGGAACAGCCACAGGCAATCGTGCGAGGGACAGCGCTTGACCCGGCGCAGGTCGCCGGTCAGCAGCGCGCCGGCGTCGCGCACGATCGCGTGGCGGAACCGGTCGATGAGTTCCGGCGACATGTCTTCCAGATCGTAGCCGCTGCCCGCCGGCACCAGCCGCTCGGCGGCGCGCGCCTCCGCCAGCTCTTGATTCAGCACGCGAAGGTCCTCGGCCGCGGGTGTTCGCTGCCCCGCCAGCGCGTGGAAGATGCCGGTCAAGGCGCCGCGCAAGCGGTGCAGCTGCGCCAGCGTTTCCGGTCCCGGCGTGCTCTCCAGCTTCCAGCCGGCGCGCCGGGCCCACCCCCGGAGCTCATCCGCATTCACGATGCGGTCAGGCAGGGTCGGGCGCCGGGTCGGCGACAGCGAGTTGCAGAAATCGAGCGACAGCCGGCCGGCCACGAACTCGTGCTTGGGCAGGACAACATTTGTGTTCACTGGGCTCACACGTGTCACCAATAAAAATCGATTGACTGGTTACAATAATTCCCGCCATATGTCACCCATCATTTACGGATAGATGGTTACATGGCCGAGACCTTGGCAGCAGTCGATCGGATCCGCCCGGGCCAGATCGACCGGGGCGCCCTGCGAACCGCCTTGGGCGGCGTCTTCATCTCCGGCCTTGGGCCGCTGCTGGTGCGGAATTCACCGGTCGACGTCGCGGCGACGGCATTCTGGCGGATCCTGATCGCCTTGCCGGCGGCGCTGTGGCTGGCGCGGCGGGCAGAGCCCCTGCCGCCAAAGGCGAAGGTCCTGGCCGTTGTCGCTGGCCTGCTGTTGGCGGCCGATCTGGTGCTGTGGAACCGGGCCATCGTCACCACCACCATCCTCGAAGCCACGCTGCTGGTGATGATCTATCCGCTGTTGGTTGCGCTCGGCGGCTTCCTGATCTGGCGCGAGCGCATCACCAGATGGCTCGGCCTCGGCGGCGCGCTTGCCTTTGCCGGCCTCGTCGTGATGACGCTCGGCCCGGTCAGCGGGCAGTCGAGCGTCTCCGGCAATCTTTATGCCGTGGCCGCGGCGATCTTCTATTCCGGCTGCATGCTGATCACCGGGCGCCTGTGCCGCGCCTATCCGACGATCGCCGTCACCGCCTGGTCGTTCGTCGGCGCGGCCTTGGGGTCGTTACCGGCAGCGCTGCTGGAAGACCAATTCCTGGCGGTCGATCTCTATGGCTGGGCCTATCTCGCGCTCTACGGCGTGCTGACCCTGGTCGGCTATCTGCTGATCAACCGCAGCCTGGGCAAGCTGCCGACCGCCCTGGTGGCGGTGCTGGGCTACGGCCAGCCGGTGGTGGCGACGACCTTGGCGATCCCGCTGCTGGGCGAAGTGCCGGGCCTCTCCGACCTCGCCGGCGCAATGGTGGTGGTGGCGGGGCTGGTGCTCGCGACCCGCCCGGCGAAGGCGGCCGAAATCTAGCTCACGGCCGCTTGCCTTGCCTTTGGGCGCTGCGCTGGCCTAGCTTCGCGCCATGAGCGAGGCCAGAGCCATGCGGGGCTATTTCGGGATCGGGGTCGAGGGCATCTCGAAGCCGATGAACCTGGGCGCGATCCTGCGCACGGCGCACGCCTTCCGCGCCAGCTTCGCCTTCGCGATCCAGCCGGCGATCGACGTCAATGAGCTGCTGCAGTCCGACACCTCGATCGCGATCGAGAGCATGCCGGTGCATGTGCACGCGTCGCTTGAGCGCTTCGCCCTGCCGATGGGCTGCCGGCTGATCGGGGTCGAGATCACCGACGACGCGATCGATCTGCCGAGCTTCAAGCATCCGCTGGCGGCCGCCTACGTGCTTGGCGCCGAGCAGGATTCGCTGTCCCCGGCGCTGACCGAGCGCTGCGACTACGTGGTCAAGATTCCGACCCGGTTCTGCGTCAATGTGTCGGTGGCGGCAGCGATCGTGATGTACGACCGGATGATCAGCCTCGGCCGGTTTGCCGAGCGGCCGGTCCGGGTCGGCGGTCCGGTCACGGCGCTTGCGCCGCACCGCCGCGGCTTGCCAAAATGGAAGCAGCGGCGCTTGAAAGACGCCGGCGAAGCATAACTAACATCTTCCGGGGACTGGCTTTTTGTCGCCAGTCCTGGTACCAGCACCGGATGACTTGGGACATGAGGGCAAGACTTTTTTCCTTGATCGTGGCTGCCGGCGCCGTGCTGGCTCCGGCGGTGGCGCAGGCCGAGGACCTCGGAAATTTCGGGGCCTGGTATGCCTTTACGCAGGGTGAGGGCGCGGACAAGCTGTGCTACATGATCGCCGCGCCGATCCAGTCGCTTGGTCAGATCCCCAACCGCGGCGAAGTCGGTCTGATGGTCACGCACCAGATGGGCGGCAAGGTGCGCGACCAGGTGAGCGTGGCCATGGGCTTCGAGCCGCACAAGACGCGGTACACCAAGGCCAAGGTCGACAAGACCGGCAACGTGCTGTTGCGCCTGGTCGACGGCGACCGGGTGTGGATCCGGGAAGCGAGCGTCGACCGGCAGCTGGTCGCCCGGATGAAGAAGGGCGATCGCCTGGTGGTGACGGGCATGAGCAGCGCCGGCGTCGCTTCGCAAGACACCTTCCCGCTGGATGGCTTCACCAATGCCTATGCCGCGATCAGCGCGGCTTGCGGCCTGAAATAGGCCCGCTTGGAACGAGAGAGATGAGCACCCTGAAGCATGCGGAGCAGTTCGCTCCGCCCGAAGTGGACGAGGCGGGGCGGCGCAACCTGGTCGGGTTGTCGCGCGCGGAGTTGACCGAGGCGATGGCCGCGATCGGCCAGCCGGCCTTCCGCGCGCGCCAGCTCTGGCACTGGGTCTATCACCGCGGCGTCACCGACTTCGCGGCCATGACCAACCTCTCCAAGGAATTCCGCGCGGCGCTGACCGAGCAGTTCATCGTGGGGCGGCCGACGGTCTCCGTGGATCGGCAGTCGATCGACGGCACGCGCAAATGGCTGCTGAAGTTCCGCGACGGCCAGGAAGTGGAATCGGTCCATATCCCGGAAGAGGACCGCGGCACGCTGTGCGTCTCTTCGCAGGTCGGCTGCACCCTCACCTGCAAGTTCTGCCACACCGGCACGCAGCGCCTGGTGCGTAACCTGTCGGCGCCGGAGATCGTGAGCCAGGTCATGCTGGCGCGCGATCACCTGGGCGAGTGGCCGAGCCCGAAGGACGGGCGCCTGCTCTCCAACATCGTCATGATGGGGATGGGCGAGCCGCTCTACAATTACGACAACGTAGCCAAGGCGCTGAAAATCGTGATGGACCATGAGGGCATCGCGATCTCGCGCCGGCGCATCACGCTGTCGACCGCGGGCGTGGTGCCGATGATCGAGCGCTGCGGCGCGGAGCTGGGCGTCATGCTTGCGATCTCGCTGCACGCAGTGACCGACGAGCTGCGCGACCGCATCGTGCCGGTCAACAAGAAATACCCGATCGCCGCGCTGCTGCAGGCTTGCCGCAACTATCCCGGCCTCAACAACGCGCGGCGCATCACCTTCGAATACGTGATGCTGAAGGACGTGAACGACAGCCCGGCCGATGCCCGCGCCCTGGTGCGGCTTCTGAAGGGCATTCCGGCCAAGGTCAATCTCATCCCGTTCAATCCCTGGCCGAATGCGCCGTTCGAGCGCTCGACACCGGAACGGATCGCCGCCTTCAGCGACATCGTATTCAATGCCGGCTATGCCAGCCCGGTGCGCACGCCGCGCGGTGAGGACATCATGGCCGCCTGCGGCCAATTGAAGAGCGCCAGCGTCAAGGAGCGCCGCTCGGTGCGGGACGCAGCCCTGCCCGCGGCGGTCTAGTGCGCCTGCTCGTTCTCACGGCGCTGCTTGCGCTCGCGGCAACCCCGACTCTTGCCGACTCGCAGGAAGACGAGATCGCGCGGATGCGCGAGGCCTGCGCTGCTTCGGACGTGCCGCAGGCCCAGATCGATGCCTGCACCACCTTCATCAAGGCCGTGCGCCCGCAGGGGAGAGAGCTGGCACAGGCGCTCTATCAGCGCGGCGCCGGACACGCGGCCAAGGGCGAATACCAGGATGCCGTGCGCGACTACACCCAGGCGCTGAAGTTCGCGCCGAATTCGAGCGATGCGCTCTATAACCGCGGCGGCGCCTACAGCAAGCTCGGCCGCTGGGACGACGCGCTGGCCGACTTCAATACTCTGCTCAAGATCGTGCCGAACGATCCCAACACCCACTACGCCCGCGCCTGGGTGCACGCGCAGCGCGGCGAGGACAAGGCGGCGATCGCCGACCTCGACCGGGTGCTGGAGATCGCACCCGATGACCAGGAAGCGCTGCTCGATCGCGGCGGGTTGAACATTCGCGCCGGCCGCTACGACGACGCGATCCGCGATTTCGGCGCCCTGCTGAAGCTGGACCCGAAGGCGGCGGCCGCCGCCTACAACCGCGGACGGGCCTATTACGCGAAAGACGATTTCAGGAACGCGGCCGAGGATTTCGCGCTGACCTTGAAGCTGCGCGCCGACAATCCCTATGCCGCGCTGCGCCTCTATCTCGCGCAGGCGCATCTCGGCAAGGGCGACGAGGCGGTGCTGAAAAAGGGCATCGACAATCTCGACCCGACGATCTGGCCGCGGCCGCTGCTGGAGCTGTTCGCCGGTACCGGCAAGGACCCGGAGTTGATCGCCGGCATCAACCAGCTGCCGCCCAGGCAGCGCGCCGACGTGTTGTGCGAGGCGCAGTATTATCTCGGCGAGCGCGCGCTGCTGAACGGCGACAAGAAGGCGGCGCGCGATTACTTCGCCGCCGCGGCCGCGACCGGCGCCAGCACGACGATCGAGCACATCGACGCAAAGGCCGCGCTGGCGCGGGTGATGTAGCTCGAGCACGCACGAGCATTCCCACCGCTCGGTCATGGTCGTGCCAAGAGAGAGGCCTGCGTCCTTAGCGCTTGCCTCTCTTCTTCACCCACACCCGCTCATTCTCGGTGCTCGGCTTGAATCCCGCCTTGGCGAACAGCGCGCGGGTGCCGGTCCAGGCAAAGGGGGCAACGAGATTCTGTCCCGGCTGCTGCGGCGTGGGGTAGGCTTCCAGCACACGGGCGCCGCGGTCGAACGCAGACTTCGCAGCCGTCTTGAGCAACGCGCCGGCGATGCCGCGCTTGCGCCAGCCGGCGGCGATGAAGAAGCAGTTGACGCTCCAGGTCTCCGGCGCCGCCTCGTAGGCCAGCACGCGCGAGCGCTTGATGCGCGGGAAATCCTCGCGCGGTCCGAAATTGCACCAGCCGACCGGCTTGTCCTCGGCGAAGGCGAGCGCGCCCTGCACGCGGTCCTGTTTCAGCAGCTTCAGGAAGGCGCGGCGGTTGGGCTCGCCCCAGCACGCCTGCCAGGTCCTGCCGCCTTTTTCCACGCGCCAGTGCATGCACCAGCAGCCACGGCAGACGCTGTTGGCGCCGAACAGCTGCTCGATCGCGCCGGCATCCTTCGGTGTCACCGGCCGGCACGCGATCGATGCAGCCTGCTCGCTCATTCGGCGGCTTCCGGCGCGTCCGCGGTGGCAGCGGCTCGCGCCTTGCGGTGTACGTCGTGCGTGACGACGCCGAGGCCGCGCGGCCGCTCCAGCCACTCCGGATGCTTCAGTGTGCGGCGGATATCGGAAAGCCCTGCTTCCCAGTGCTCGCGCATGGTGGGCAGGCTGAACTCGTAGTCCTTGTGCTGCGCCTCATACTGCTTGTCGCGGTAGATCAGGTGGAGGACGTTGTAGACCTTGGAGCAGGAGAGGTCGCGCAGACTGGCGATCTCCGGATCGGCCGCGGCCTCGGGCGGCAGGCAGTCGAGCGCGCGCTTGAGCGCACGGCGCAGCCGCTGCAGCTCGGTCGCGGCGTCGGTCGCCATCCGGGTGCGGCTGGAATAGCGGATATCCTTTTCGCGCTCCGCGACATCGAGGATGTTGTTGGGCCGCGGCCCATCCGAGCTCCACAAGTCGACCTGGAACGCGATGGTGTCGCGGCGCGGCGTATGGCCCAGCACTTCGGTAAGCGGTGTGTTGGAGACCAGCCCGCCGTCCCAGTAGTATCGGCCCTCGATCTCGATCGCCGGAAAGCCCGGCGGCAGCGCGCCGGAGGCCATGATGTGCTCCGGCACGATCTTGATGGAGGCATTGTCGAAATAGGCGAAGTTGCCGGTCTCGATATCGACCGCGCCGACCGACAGCCGCGTCTCGCGCGCGTTGATGCGGTCGAAATCGACCAGCCGCTCCAGCGTCTCCTTGAGCGGCCGCGTATCGTAGAAGCTGGTGGCGGCGATCCCGCCGAACGGCCACAGGAACGGCGGCACGACCCGCGGCGTGAAGAATCCATCCTGCCCGCCCAGCAAGGCGCGCCCGGCGGCCAGCGCGCTGATCGCGGCGCGCGCCGGTCCGCTGCCTGCCAGCGCCGTGATCCGCTCCTCGAGCGTCGCGTCCGGCAGCAGCGCGGAGCGGCAGATGGTCTCCCAGAACTCGGTGAGGCGCGCGACCCGTTGCTGCGGCGCATTGCCGGCGAGGATCGCGGCGTTGACCGCGCCAATGGAAATACCGGCAAACCAGTTGGGCCGGATGCCGGCCTCGTGCAGTCCCTCATAGACGCCGGCCTGGTAGGAGCCGAGAGCGCCGCCACCCTGCAGCACCAGGGCCACGGTCTCGTATGGCGGGAGCTCGATCCTGGGGGTCATGCGCGAAGTCTAGCCGACTTGGCGCCGCGCGGTCATCAGTGCCGGAAGTGGCGGGTGCCGGTGAACACCATGGCGAGGCCGGCCTCGTCGGCGGCCTTGATCACGTCGTCGTCGCGCATCGAGCCGCCGGGCTGGATCACGGCGGTGGCGCCGGCCTCGGCGGCGGCCAGCAGACCGTCGGCGAACGGGAAGAAGGCGTCGGACGCGACCACCGATCCCTTGGCCCAGCTCGCGGCATCGCCAACGGCTTTCGCTGCTTCGGCGGCCTTCCATGCCGCGATGCGCGATGAATCGACGCGGCTCATCTGCCCGGCGCCGATGCCGACGGTCGCGCCGTCCTTCGCATAGACGATGGCGTTCGACTTCACGTGCTTGGCGACCGCGAAGGCGAACAGCAGGTCGGCGATCTCGCGCTCGCTCGGCGCGCGTTTGGTCACGACCTTGAGCTCGCTCGCAATCGTGCGCGCGCCGTCACGGTCCTGCGCCAGGAAGCCGCCGGCGAGGCTCTTGAAGGCGAGGCCATCGGCGGCGGGATCGGGCAATCCGCCGGTCTCCAGCAGGCGCAGGTTCTTCTTGGCGCCGAGCACCGCTAGCGCTTCCGCGGAGAAGGACGGCGCGATGATGACCTCGGAGAACAGCTTGCCGATCAGCTCCGCGGTCCTGCCGTCGAGCGGCCGGTTGGCGGCGATGATGCCGCCGAACGCGCTGACCGGATCACAGGCGAGGGCGCGCTCATAGGCTTTCGCCAGATCGCTGCCGCTTGCAACGCCGCACGGGTTGGCGTGCTTGATGATGGCGATGGCCGGAACCTGGAACTCGGCCACCAGCTCGAACGCCGCGTCGGTGTCGTTGAGATTGTTGTAGCTGAGCTCCTTGCCCTGCAGCTGCTTGGCGGTGGCAAGGCCGGGCCGCGCGCGGTCGATGACATAGAACGCGGCGCGCTGATGCGGGTTCTCGCCATAGCGCAGCAGCGATTGACGTTCGCCCGCGATCGCCATGCGCTCGGGGAACGGCTCACCCAGATCGGCTGCCATCCAGATGGAGATCGCCGCGTCATAGGCAGCCGTGCGCGCATAGGCTTTGCGCGCCATGCGGCGGCGGAAGTCGAGGCACGCGGCGCCATTGTGGGTGGCAAGCTCTTTCTTCAAATCCGCATAGTCCGCAGGATCGACGATCACGGTGACGAAGTCTTGGTTCTTTGACGCAGCGCGGATCATGGCTGGGCCGCCGATGTCGATATTCTCGATGATGGTGTCGCGGTCGGCGCCCTTCGCGACCGTCGCCTCGAACGGGTAGAGGTTGACCACCAGCAGGTCGATGTCCGTGATGCCGTGCGCCTTCTGCGCCGCGACATGCTCGGGCAGATCGCGCCGCGCCAGCAGGCCGCCATGGATCTTGGGATGCAGGGTCTTCACCCGCCCGTCCATGATCTCCGGGAACCCGGTATGTTCGGAGACGTCGGTGACCTGGAGGCCGGCCTGCCGCAGCGCCTGGGCCGAGCCGCCGGTCGACAGCAGCTGCACGCCACGCTCGGCCAGGGACCGCGCCAGCTCGATCAGGCCGCTCTTGTCGGAAACGGACAGCAAGGCGCGGCGGATCGGACGAAGCGTGGCTGGCATACTGGACGACTCCCGCGCTGTCGTATGAGCGCGCCAGTTATCGCTTGCCGCCTTCCTTTTGCAAGGCCCATTTGACCTGGGTGGTGTCGTCCTCGATCGTGCCCTGGACCACCAGCTGCTGGCTGCGCCGCACGGTGCCGGGCTGGCCGAGATAGATGCTGTCCGCCAGCGACAATTCCCCACCCTGCACCCTGAGGCGCCAGCCGCCGCCCTGCGGCAGCTTCAGCAGTGCCGCCTGGCTGCTCTGGGTCATCGAGACCTGCACCGCGGGATGGAGATGGAAGCGCAGCGCGAAGGTTCTGCCGCCGCGCCCGCTCAAGGTCTCCTCGCCGATCAGCTCCAGACCGTCGGCGGTCAGGAACAAGCGGCGGCGGTGGGTGAGGCCGAACGGCTCCTCATAGCCGTTGTGGCGCGCGTCCAGCCATTGCCCGGCCTCGGTCTGCTCCCGCCGCACCACCACGGAGCGCGGGGTCAGCGCCAAGCCACCGCCATAGGGTCCATTGGGCGGCAGCAGCATGCTGGAATTGGTGTCGTCGACCACCAGCGCGGAATGCGCGGCGGTCGCGCGCTGGACCTGCCGCCATTCTTCGGCGGTCGGATGCGCGCCGCAATTGACGATCATGCGCTCCGTGCCGTGGCTGAACTCGAACGACAGCGTGCCGGCATGAGCGTGACGGTCGAGCCCGTGCGGCGGCGGCGCGCCGGCATCCGAGATCAGCACGCTGCGGCCGGCGGCCATGCGGTGGAAGCCGGTTTGCGGCAGCTGGACGAGATCGCGCTCCACGGCGCCGGTCCCGCCGGCGCGCATCAAGGTCATGATGACGGCGCTGGATTCGTCTTCGGTCGAATCGTTGAACAGAGCGAGGCCGCCATCGGGATGGGTCACCAGCTTCAGGGCGCAGGCGAGATTGCCGATGCTGGAGATCAACTGGTCGGGCAGCTTGCGCCCGGTCAGCGACAGCACGTGATGCAGGTCCAAGAGATGCTGCAGCAGATCCAGCATCACGGCCGGGCTGCGTTCGACATGCCCGCCGTCGGCCAGGATCTGGGCGTGCAACTCGCGGTCCAGCAGCGCGCCGCCCTTGCGCAGCCACGTGTCGCCGTGCGGCAGCAGCGCACCCGCCAGCA
>DATFDU010000412.1:0-9031 GCA_035251915.1 Dongiaceae bacterium
GTGCGGGTCAGGGTCCACAGCCCCATCTTGGCGACGGTGTAGCTGACGAAATAGGGCGTCAGCTTCCATACCCGCTGGTCCAGCAGGTTGATGATGTTGCCCTCGCGGTCGGAGGTGAACTGGCGCGCGAACGCCTGGCTGAGCACGAACGGCGCGCGCAGGTTGGTCTCGATATGCTTGTCCCAGCTGGCGCGGGTCGCGGTCTCGGCCTTGTCCATCTCGAACACCGAGGCGTTGTTGACCAGCAGGCTGACCTCGCCCAGCTGGTCCGCGACCTTGGGGATGACGCCCTCGACCTCGCGCTCGCTGGCGAGGTCGGCTTCCACGGTCATGGCCTTGACCCCGCGCAAACGGGCCTCCGCCGCCACCGCCTCGGCCTTCGCGGCCGACGAGCGGTAGTGGATCGCGACGTTCCAGCCGCTCTCGGCCAGGCGCAAGGCGATCGCCTTGCCGATGCGCTTGGCGGCGCCCGTCACCACGGCGACCTTGAGCGCGTTCTGGTTGGCTGGCTGGCTGGGCATCAGGCCCCGAATCGCTGGAAGAGCGCAGGCGTTCATCCTGGCTGCCGCGGGATGCAGAATCAAGCGACCGGGGCCGGGCATGAGGGCGGTTGCGATCTGTGCTAACTTCGCACATATCTGGCTGCGGAGGGCAAGGAGCTGCCAGACGTCGCATTCATCGTCGCGGACGATCATCCCATGGTCCGGGATGCCTTGGCGCTCGCGTTGCGGGGAGCCTTCCCTAAGGCGGAGGTGGCGCTGGCCGGCACGCTCGACGAGGCGAGCACGGCGATCGCGGCGCGGCCGGACGTCGATCTGGTGATCCTCGACCTCGACATGCCGGGCATGCAGGGGCTGGCCGGCGTCTCCGCCCTGCGTGCGAACTATCCGAGCGCGCCGCTGGTGATCGTGTCGGCGACGCGCAATGCCGCGGCGATGCGCCAGGTGGTGGAGATGGGGGCGGCCGGATTCATTCCCAAGTCCGCGCCGATGGAGGAGATCATCGCCTCGGTGCGCGCGGTGATGCGCGGCGAGATCGTGCTGCCGCCGGGCGCCAGCGACGGCGCATTGTCCTCGACCGACGCCGACCTCGCCACCCGCGCCGCCCGCATGACGCCGCAGCAGCACCGCGTGTTCGCCCTGATGGCGGAGGGCAAGCCCAACAAGATCATCGCCTATGACATGCAGATCGGCGAGGCGACGGTGAAGGCGCACGTGACCGAGATCCTGCGCAAAATGGGCGTCCATTCGCGCACCCAGGCGATCGTGCTGGCGCAGCGCCTCGCGCTCGACCCGGCCGCGCCGCTGCCGCCGCCGGTGGCGGACGAGGCTTAGCGCCGCTACTCCGCGCTGGCGGCGCGCTGGGCGATGAGCGCGCGCAGTTGCGCCGGCTTCACCGGCTTCAACAGGATGTCGACGCGCTGGCTGCGGGCGACCGAGACCGCGGCGGGGTCGCGGTTGGCGGTAATGAGGGCGGCCGGCAGGTCGGCGCCCCACTGCTGGCGCAGGCGCGTGATGATCGAGAAGCCGTTCTCGCCGTTGCCGAGATGCAGATCGATCAGCAGCAGGTCGGGCGTGCGGCCGGCGACCGCGGGGGAGGCGAGCACCTCCTCGGCGGTCTCGCCCAGCACGGTCTCGCAGCCCCACGAGCCGAGCAGGGCGGCCATGCCTTCGCGCACCTGCCGCTCGTCGTCGATGCACAGCACCAGCGGCGCGTGCACGAAGCGGCGCGAGCGCGGGGTGACGGCAACGCTCACCGGCAGGCGCACCTCGTGCACCGGCGCCAGCGGCACGGCGATGGCGAAAGTCGAGCCCTTGCCGGGCAGCGAGCGCAGCTGGATGCGGTGGCCGAGCACCCGCGCGATGCGGTCGACGATGGCGAGACCGAGGCCGAGGCCACGCTCGCCGTCGCGTGGCGCCGCGCGCAGGCGGGTGAATTCCTGGAACACCAGCTGCTGCTGCTCCGGCGCGATGCCCGGGCCGTTGTCGAGGACGGCGATGGTCAGCTCCGCGCCGACCCGCCGGCAGCCGAGCAGGACCCGCGCGCGCTGGCCCGGCCGGTGGCTGTAGCGGATGGCGTTGCTGAGGAAGTTCTGCAGCACGCGGCGCAGCAGGGCCGGATCGCTCTTGGTGACGGCGTTGGTCGGAACATGCTGCAGCTCGACGCCCTGCTTCTCGGCGATCGGCGCGAAGGAGGCGACCAGCGAATCCAGCAGCGGGCCGAGCGGCACCGCCCGCACCTCGGGCTTCACCGCGCCGGCATCGAGCTTGGCGATGTCGAGCAGCGCGTCGAGCAGGGATTCGACCGCGCCCAGGCCGTGGTCGATCTTCTCCACCAGCTCGTCGCGCGGGTGGCGTTCCGCCATCGCCGCCACGAACAGGCGCGCGGCGTGCAGCGGCTGCAGCAGATCGTGGCTGGCGGCGGCAATAAAGCGGGTCTTGTCGATGTTGGCCTCTTCCGCCTTGGCGCGCGCCGCTTCCAGCTCGGCGGTGCGCTGGGCGACGCGGCGCTCCAGCGATTCGTTGGCGATGCGCAGGGCGGCCTCGGCGCGGCGCCGCCCGGTGATGTCGACATAGAGCAGGAAGAAGCCGACCACCTGGCCTTGCGCATCGAAGTGCGGCAGGTAGGTGCCGCTCGCCACCTCGATCTGCGCGTCGTTGGTCGGAAACTCGATCTCGAAATGCTGCGGGGTGCCGGCCAGCACCGCCTCGACATAGGGCAGCAGGCGGCGATAGCGCGCTTCGCCCAGGATCTCCCGGACGTGCCGCCCCTCGGTTTCGGCGTCCGAGGTGCGCAGGGTGGCCTGGTAGATGAGGTTGGTGAAACGATAGCGCTGGTCGCGATCGACATAGGCGATCAGCACCGGGATGTTGTCGGTGACGATGCGGATGCGCCGCTCGCTGTCGCGCAGCGCCTCGGCGGCGCGCACGCGCTCGGTCACGTCGCTGGCGGTGACCACGATGCCGCCGCCGGTCAGGGGATCGATGCGCAACTCGGTCGAGCTGCCGTCGGCGAGGCGCAGCTCGCGCATCGGCGGCGCGTTCCAGGCGGTGAGCTCCACGAGGATCGGCGCGCGGTCGGACAGCTGCGCCGCGGAGACGCCGGTGCTCAGCAGCTCGCGCGGGATGCCGACCAGGGCTGCGAACCGCTCGTTCCAGATCTCCAGCTTGCCCTCGGCATCGAACACCGCGATGCCGAGGCCGACATGGTCGAGCGTCTTGCGCAAGAGGTCGGCGTTGTAGCGGATCGCGGCGGTGGCGTCGTGCAGCACCTCGCGCACCGAGCCCGGCATCCACAGCGCGCGGCGGCGCGCGGTGCCAACGACCACACGGGCGGAGGCGGCGCCGATGGTGCCCGACAGCAGCCGCTCGACGAACTCGTAGGCGGCGGGCCCCGAGACGGTGACACCGGCGAAGGCTTCGGCCGCGCGCTCCTCGCCGATGAAGCGCGCTGCCAGCTCCTGCAGCTGCGCCAGGTCGCGCGCCTGCTCGCTGGTTCCGGCGACCGGCGCGTCCGGGTCGGCGTCGCCCACGAAGGCCTCGGCCTGGCGCTGGTCGCGGCCTTGCGATCGCGTCAGCAGCGAGACGCCGACCAGCAGCAGGATGTTGACTGCGAGCCCGACGACGAAGCCGCGCGGCAAGGGATCGAACCAGGCCAGGGGCCCGGCGGCCGGCAGCACCAGCAGCGCCTGGCCGTGTTCGATGGTCGGCCACAGGATGGCTGAGAACCACACGAAGAATCCGGCGGCCAGCCCCGCGATCACGCCGTAGCGGTGCATCCGGCGCCAATAGAGTCCCAGCACCAGGGCCGGCGCGAAGTTGGCGACCGCGCAGAACGACACCATGCCGATGGTGGCGAGCGGCAGCAGGCCGGCGATGGTGCGGTGGTAGGCGTAGGCGGCCAGCAGGATCGCCACCACCGACATGCGCCGCACCAGCAGGGCGCGCCGGCCGATGTTGCCTTTCATGTCCTCTTCGCGGCGCAGGATCAGCGGCATCACCAGCTCGTTGCCGACCATGCCGGAGAGCGCCATGCAGGCGACCGCCACCATGCTGGTCGCCGCCGACAATCCGCCGATGAAGACGAAGATCGACAGCCAGTCGTTCCCGCCCATGAGCGGCAGCGACAGCACGAACAGGTCGGGATTGTGGCCGGGCCCGAGCAGCGCCAGGCCGGCGAGGGCGATCGGCACCACGAAGATGTTGATCAGCAGCATGTAGAGCGGGAACAGCCAGCGCGCACGGTTGAGGCTCTGCGGATGGTCATGCTCGACCACCGCCACATGGAACTGGCGCGGCAGGCACAGGAAGGCGAGGCCGGACAGGACGGTGATCGCCAGCCAATTGCCGTTGAGGTCGAGCGTGGTCAGCGCCGGGTTGTCCACGGCCCGCTCGACCGTCGCCGCCAGGTCGCCGGGGCCGTCGAACATCCACCACACCACGAACGGCCCCACCGCCAGCAGGGCCGCCAGCTTCACGATCGATTCGAATGCGATCGCCATCATCATGCCGCGGTGCTGCTCGCTGACCTGCACGTGGCGCACGCCGAACAGGATGGTGAACACCGCCATCAGCAGCGCGACGATGAAGGCGGTGTCGTACCACACCGGCTGCCCGGTCGCCGGCGAGATGGTGATCGGCCCGGCCAGGGCGGCAAAGGTGGCGGAGACCGCCTGCAGCTGCAGCGCGATGTAGGGCAGCACGCCGATGATGGCGATCAGCGTGACGGTGACCGCGACCGCCCGGCTCTTGCCGTAGCGGGCGGCCAGGAAATCGGCGATCGAGGTGACGTTGTGGCGCTTGGCGAGGCGCACGATCTTGGCGAGGATCGGCCAGCCGAACAGAATGACCAGCGCCGGCCCGACATAGATCAGCATGAAGTCGAGGCCGACGGTCGCCGCGCGCCCGACCGCGCCGTAGAAGGTCCATGAGGTGCAATAGATCGCCAGCGACAGGGCATAGATGATCGGCCCGGCGCGGCTGCGCGACCAGCCCGCCGCGCTGCGCTCGCCGAAATGCGCGACCACGAACAGCAGGCCGAGATAGGCCACCGACAGGCCGAGGATCAGCGTCGATTGTGACATGCCCTAGGGAAGCATTGGCGCGCAGTTCTGTCCATGGCTAGGCGGGCAGACCTAGGTCGGATAAGACCAAGGTCTAGGCCGCATGCCTTCCCTGTCTCAGCCATCGCCGGGCCGAACTCCGACAAGCTCAAGAATTTTGTGACGATGGGAAACCATCGGAATTCGGTATCGCTATCACGATGAGATGGAGGTTGATCACCATGCGCGCGTGATCGCCTGGACCAATCGCAAGCGTGCTTTGCATCTCGAGAAGCGCGATCGGCGCCGCACGGTCTGCGATGCACTGGACGAGCGCAAGTTTGTTCCAGAAAAGTGCATGATAGCCCCTTGTCGCGGACGTTTTTTCCGCTGGTTCCTTGCATAGATAATGATTGACATCTGCACTATTTTTCTTACATGCTAACCCATGGGAGTTGGCGATGGCCAATAACAAGAAAATCCAGAGACAAAAGGTCATCGTGGCGACTTTCTACCAGTCCAAGGCGGGCGCTAAGCCGGTCCTTGACTGGCTGAAAAGCAAGGTGCTGTCCGATGCCGACCGTCAGGTGATCGGTTCGGATTGCAGATGGTCGAATATGGCTGGCCTCTCGGCAAGCCGCTGGTGGGATCGATGAAGGGCGGCCTTTGGGAAGTCCGCTCTTCGCTCCCCAGCAAGCGAGAGGCCCGCGTGTTCTTCGGCGTTGAGAAGGGTAGGATGGTCCTGGTCCATGCGATCATCAAGAAGACCCAGGCAACGCCTGATGATGAGCTGGACCTGGCGCGCGAACGCTGGGCCGATTGGAAGAAGGCGAATCCCTGACGTCCTAAGATCAGGGCGACGGCATAGGCACGAGCATGAGCATCAAGAATAGAACCGGCGGGACCGTCGATGAGCTGTGGGAAGAGATGGGGTTGTTGGAGTCCATCGAGGAACTGACGATCCGCCGCATGCTGGCGGCCGAGCTGGCGCGCACCATGAAGCGCCGGAGGATTGGAAAGGCAGAGCTGGCCCGCCAGATGGACACAAGCCGCCCTCAGTTGGATCGGCTCCTAGACCCGCTCAGCAAGGGCGGTATCACCGTCCATACACTTGCGAAGGCTGCGCGCGTGGTCGGGAAAAGGCTCAAGGTCGAGCTGGTGGCCGTCTGATAGCAGAAGTACGGGTTCAAGTCGTAGGTAGGTCCGGCCGTGGCCTCTTGCCGCCGCGCTGAACTTCACGCGCCAGCCCTCTTTGATCTGGTAGGGCTGCCGGATGGAACCGGTCCAGGGCCCGCTCGACTGACGGTGGAGGCGAGAAGGCGGGCCGCACTACCGCGGCTTCCGGCGCCCCTTGAACTTCGGCGCTTCGCCCGGACGGCCGGCCTTGGAGCGGCCGCGAACCAGGTTGGCTGGGCCGGGCTTGTAGGAGCCGAACTTCGGGGACGCCGCCTGCTTGAGGCCGCCGGCGCCGATCGCGCCGCCGCCGCCGACCGGGATCTCCAGGTCCATCGCCTCCAGCCGGCGGATCTCGTCGCGGACGCGGGCGGCGTCCTCGAACTCCAAGTTCGCCGCGGCCTCGCGCATCTTCTTCTCGAGATCGGCGATGGTGGCCTTGAGATTGTGGCCCAGCATGTGCGTCTCGCCGGCGATGCCGGTGTCGACCGTGACGTGGTCCTGCTCGTAGACCGAGGACAGGATGTCGCCGATCTGCTTGCGCACCGATTCCGGCGTGATGCCGTTGGCGGCATTGTAGGCCTGCTGCTTTTCGCGCCGGCGGTTGGTCTCATCGATCGCGTATTGCAGCGAGTCGGTCATATTGTCGGCATAGAGGATGACGCGGCCGTCGATGTTGCGCGCGGCGCGGCCGATGGTCTGCACCAGCGAGGTCTTGGAGCGCAGGAAGCCCTCCTTGTCGGCATCGAGGATGCAGACCAGGGCGCATTCCGGAATGTCGAGGCCCTCGCGCAGCAAGTTGATGCCGACCAGCACGTCGAACGCGCCGAGGCGCAGGTCGCGGATGATCTCGATGCGCTCCAGGGTCTCGACGTCGGAATGGATGTAGCGCACGCGAATCCCGGCCTCGTGCAGATATTCGGTCAGGTCCTCCGCCATGCGCTTGGTGAGGGTGGTGATGAGCACGCGCTGGGCCTTGGCCGCCGCGTCCTTGCATTCGGCGATCACGTCGTCGACCTGGCTCTCGGTCGGCCGGATGATGGTGACCGGGTCGATCAATCCGGTCGGGCGGATCACCTGCTCGACAAACACGCCGCCGGTGCGCTCCAGCTCCCACGGGCCGGGCGTCGCCGAGACATAGACCGTCTGCGGCCGCATATGCTCCCACTCCTCGAACTTGAGCGGGCGGTTGTCGCAGCAGGACGGCAGGCGGAAACCGTATTCCGCCAGGGTCGACTTGCGATGCCAGTCGCCGCGGAACATCGCGCCCAGCTGCGGCACCGTCACGTGGCTCTCGTCGACGATCAGCAGCGCATCGTTCGGCAGATACTCGAACAGGGTCGGCGGCGGCTCGCCCGGCTTGCGGCCGGTCAGGTAGCGCGAGTAGTTCTCGATGCCGGCGCAGGAGCCGGTGGCCTCGATCATCTCCAGGTCGAAACGGGTGCGCTGCTCCAGGCGTTGCGCCTCCAGCAGCTTGCCGTTGGCCTCGAACTCCTTCAGCCGGATCTTGAGGTCTTCCTTGATCTGCACCGAGGCCTGGGTCAGCGTCGGCTTGGGCGTCACATAGTGGCTGTTGGCGTAGATCTTCACCTCGTCCAGCGCCGCTTGCTTCTCGCCGGTCAGCGGATCGAACTCGTGGATCGATTCGATCTCGTCGCCGAACATCGAGAAGCGCCAGGCGCGGTCCTCCAGGTGGGCGGGGAACAGCTCGAACGAATCGCCGCGCACGCGGAACATGCCGCGATAGAAGTTGGCGTCATTGCGCTTGTATTGCAGCTCCACCAGCCGGCGGAGCAGCGTCGCCATGTCGAGATGCTGCCCGGCCTTCAACGTGATGGTCATGGTGGAATAGGTCTCGGGCGAGCCGATGCCGTAGATGCACGACACCGAGGCGACGATGATGACGTCGCGCCGCTCGAACAGCGACCGGGTCGCCGAGTGGCGCATGCGGTCGATCTGCTCGTTGAGCGAGGATTCCTTCTCGATATAGGTGTCGGTGCGCGGGACGTAGGCCTCGGGCTGGTAGTAGTCGTAGTACGAGACGAAATACTCGACCGAGTTGTCCGGGAAGAAGCTCTTCATCTCGCCGTAGAGCTGCGCCGCCAGCGTCTTGTTGGGCGCGAGGATGAGGGCGGGCCGCTGCACGTTCTGGATCACATGCGCCATGGTGTAGGTCTTGCCGGAGCCGGTGACGCCCAGCAGCACCTGGTCGCGGTCGCGCCGCAGCAGGCCCTCGGTCAGCTCCCTGATCGCGGTCGGCTGGTCGCCGGCCGGCCGGTACTCGGACTTGAGCTCGAACGGCTTGCCCGGCAGCGGCGCGGACAACTGCACCGCGCGCTCTTCCACCACCGGATCGGAATATTGCGGTTTGCTGGACATCGGTTTCCTCGAAATCCGAGGGACTCTAGTACGAACAAAAGCGAAACGCCAGCACCGAGATGCTGGCGTTCGCCCGCTCTTGTCAGCAGTGAAATGGGATCGGATCAGTCGTAGCGCAAGGCCGGCTGGAGCGGGCCGGGCACGCGGCCCTGCAGCGGCTCCTCGTCATCCTCGGCGGCGATGTCGTTGGCCGGAATCGGCGCGCGCGGCACCGCCATCTCGCCCTGGTGCGGCGCCAGGGCGCGGTCCATCCAGCGCGACCAGAAATGCCGCGACGGCGCCGCGCCGTCCACCACCAGGATCGCCTCGCGCATCCAGGCTGCGCTCAGTTCGCGTGTCACCCGTGCCATGTATCGCTCCAATGCGTGCTGTTCTGAACGGCGACCGAGCGATGGCCGGAGCTGAGCGGCAGGGTCGCCATGGCGAGCAGGGCGACCA
>DATFDU010000413.1:0-2615 GCA_035251915.1 Dongiaceae bacterium
ATCCGCGATGGTCTCGCGGCTGACCAGCGACGACTTCATGCCCGAATGGCCCATCGCGATGCCGTCGGTCACGGTGATGGTGACGAACTCGCGCGGCGTGCCGCCGGCGGCGCTGACGCCGCGCTTGGCGATCTCGGCATGCCCCTTGAGCGCGGTGTTGCAGGGCGCGGATTCATTCCAGCTCGACACCACGCCGACGAACGGCTTGGCGATGTCCTGCTCGGTCAACCCCATGGCGTAGTAGAAGGCGCGATGCGGTGCGCGCTCCGGCCCTGCCTTCACGTGGCGGCTGCTGAGATCGTCGTTCGGTTGCTGGCTCATCGAAACGGTCCTCCCACGGTCACCTTACGCCCAGGCAACGGGAGGTCAATAAGCGGTCCGCAGCTGCTAGCGGGCCGAGCTCTCGACCGATTGCCGCGTCGCGCCTCGCCGGAAGCGGTCGAAGGCGATGGTCCAGGGCTCGGGCTGGCTGTCGCGATAGATGCCGTATTTGAAATAGGTGCAGCCGACCAGCCCGGCGTAGCCGAACCGCTCCGCTGGGTCGACGGTACCCTTGTCATCCATCACGCCATAGAGGTCGGTGGTGAAGGGCTTGCCGTCGAGCCAGCCTTCGACATACCCGGACTTGCCAGCGATGGCGGCTGCCGGCATCACCTTCGCATGCAGCACCACCTCGTGCCAGCGGTCCAGGAACTGATCGCGCGGCTGCATGAGCTGGCCGACCGAGACCTTGCGCGCATCGTCGCCGGCGACCGCGAGCTGCAGCCCCATGGTGCCGCCGGCAACCTCGATCACCCGCAGGGAGATGGTTGGATTGCCGCCTGCGTCCGCCGGCAGGCCGATCGGCTGCGGGCCGAGCGGACATGTATTGGGATGCTGCTTCAGTTGCGCGATCACCAGCCGCTGGCCCGCGAACTTGCCCTTCATCGCGGTTGGGATCATGAAACGGAATCCGTACCACGCCTCGGTGCCGAGCGGCAGGCGCAACTCATCCGGCTCGGCCAGCTCGGTACGCTCGGTCCGCGCGTCGTTCGGTTCACATCGCCCGACGGCACTCGACTTCGTCGGATCGAGCGTGAGCAGCAACGCCTGATTGTCGGGCCGCTCGCTCGTCGGCGCTGGCGTGAACTTGGCGACGCCCTTGCAGAAATAGGAGGTGTTGACGCTGCGGTCGAGCTGCCCCTCGAAATCCGCCGCCAAGGCGATCGTCTCCGGAGGAATTGGCTTGGTTGCCGGGCCGCTCCCGGCCGACTGGGCCAACGCCGGCCCCGCAAGGCACAAGCCGGTGGAGAGCAGCACCGCCGAAAAACGCAACGCCACAAGAAACCTCAAGACCGCTACGGGTTCCCGCTAGCTTAGCACACCCCGGCCAGGGTCGCGAACCGGCGGCCGCGTGCGCTCCATCACAAGTCCCGCAGGCGCAAAAGCGCGATCTTGTGCACTTCGGCGATGGCGGTGCGGAATTCGACCGCTTCGTCATGATGGATGCGCCGCTCGAAGGCCTCGAGAATCTCGGCCCGGCTCCTGCCCTTGACCGCCATGATGAAGGGGAACGGAAACTTGCGCCGGTAGGCCTCGTTCAGTTCGGTGAAGCGCCGGAACTCATCGGGGCTGCATTTGTCGAGCCCGGCGCCGGCCTGCTCCGAGGTCGATTCCGCGGTCAGTTCCCCTTGCACCGCCAGCCGCCCCGCGAGGTCGGGATGGGCGTTGAGCAGCGTCAATTGCCGCTCGCGCGCCGCCGCATCGACGATCGCGGCCAACGCCTGGTGCAATCCTTCGACCGTGTCGTGCTGCGGCGTCAGGCCCAGCGACCACGCCGCTTCGGCGATCCACGGCGAGTGTTCGTAGACGCGGCCATAGAGCGCCACGAACTGCGTGCGGTCGAGGCTGCTCGGCGGCTTCTTGAATGTCTGCGCCATCACTCGCCCTCCGTTCTGGTCTCGATCAGCCATTTTTCGATCTTCAGCCGTTCCTCCGGCAGCATGCCGGTCTTGTTGGCGAGCGGCATCGCCTTGGTCAGCACCACCACGCGCTCGATCTGCGGCGCCATGCGCTGGATCTGGTCGGGGCTGTCGAAGGCGATACCCTTCGGCGGAACCTTGTAGGCGGTGTCGGTGGGAGTCGCGGAATGGCACGCCTGACAGCGATGCGCCATGATCGCCTGCACGTCGGCGAAAGTGACCGGTCCGACCGCCGCGAGATCGGCATCGGGTCGATAGCTGGCGTAGGCGATCGCGCCCATTCCGACCATCGCCGCATAGAGCAGGATCGCGGTCACCGGCGAGCCGGAGACGCCGGCATTCTTCAGGTTGGCATAGAGGCGGACGAGGCCGCTGAACAGCAGGATGCCGACCACAATCAACCAGCTGTGCTCGTGCTCGAACATCATCGGGTAATGGTTGCTGATCATCATCAGCACCACCGGTAGCGTCAGGTAGTTGTTGTGCAGCGAGCGCTGCTTGGCCCGCTTGCCGAGCGCCGGGTCCGGCGACTGGCCGGCGATCAGCGCCGCCACCACCTTCTTCTGGTTCGGGATGATGATGAAGAAGACGTTGGCCGCCATGATGGTGCCGAGGAACGCGCCGATATGGACGAAGGCCGCGCGCCCGCTGAAC
>DATFDU010000414.1:0-3688 GCA_035251915.1 Dongiaceae bacterium
GATGACCGACGATGTCGCCCAGCTGGTGCTGCGCGACAACTACCTGCAGTCCCAGGCGCTCAGCATCGCGGAGGCGCAGAGCTTCACCCTGCTCGACCAGCAGAACCGCTTCATGAAGGCGCTGGAGCGCACCGGCCGGCTCGACCGCGGCATCGAGTTCCTGCCCGACGACGAGGCGGTGCGCCAGCGGCTCAAGCAGCGCATCGGCCTGACGAGGCCGGAGATGGCGGTGCTGCTCTCCTATGCCAAGAACTCGATCTACGACGAGCTGCTGCCGTCCGATCTGCCGGACGATCCGCAGCTGGAGGACGATCTCGTCAAGTATTTCCCCGGCGCCTTGCAGAAGTCCTACCAGGAGCAGATCGGCAGGCACCGGCTGCGGCGCGAGATCATCGCGACCGTGGTCACCAACTCGATCATCAACCGCATGGGCGGGACCTTCATCCACATCATGAGGGAGCGCAGCGGCCAGACCGCCGCGGCGATCGCGCGCGCCTATGCCATCACCCGCGGCGCCTATCGGCTGCGCGAGCTGTGGAGCGGCATCCAGGATCTCGACAACAAGGTGCCGGCGCATCTGCAGATCGAGATGTTCATCGACTTGAACCGCCTGGCCGAGCAGGCGACCCAATGGTTCCTGCGCAACGGCGAGCACCCGCTCGACATCGCCGCCAACGTCGACGCCACCAGTCCCGGCCTGGTCGCGCTCGAGACGGCGCTGATGACCATCCTGTCGGATGAAGACCGCATCGAGGTCGAACAGCGCCGCGCCCAGCTCATCGGCCAGGGCGTGCCGCAGGCGCTGGCGCAGCGCGTCGCGCAGGCGCCGGCGCTGGTCTCATCGCTCGACATCGTGCGCATCGCCGCCGATCTCAAGATGAAGGTCGAGGATTCGGGGCGCACCTACTACGCGGTCGGCGAGACCTTCCATCTCGACTGGCTGCGCGCCGGCGCGCGGGCGCTGATCGGGGACAGCCACTGGGACCGGCTGGCGGTGTTCGCGATCATCGAGGATTTCTACGGCCACCAGCGCGACCTGACCACCGCGATCCTGCATCAGGCCAAAGGCCTGATCGGTGCGGAAGCGATCGCCACCTGGCGCGGGACGCGCGGCGCGGCGCTCGCACGAGCCGACAGCTTGTTCGCGGATCTGCGCCAGGTCGGCAACCTGGAACTCGCCATGCTGGCGGTCGCCAACCGGACCCTGCGCAGCCTGATCGGATAGCGCGCAACACTCCCTCCCTCCGACAGAGGAAGCCAAAGGAAAGACCCCTTCTCCCCTTGCGGGGGAAGGGAGGTAACTTTGCGTGAGGTATTCACATGCGATTGCCCTACCCCATGTTGGGGGAACGAGCCAAGTGCTACAGGATCGGCCCGCCTTCGCCGCCGGACCCTTCGCCGCCTTCATCGCCGGTGTCGGGAGCTGGCCGATCCGGCTTTGCCGGCGGCTCGGGGCGATCGCGATCCTGGCCGGCATGGCCTGGCTCCGGCCTGCGGTCGCGGTTGGGTGCGCCGGATGCCGCCGAGAACGAGCCGAGATCGCCGCACAGCGCATCGGAGTCGGCGCCGGCCACCAGGATGCTTTGCCCGCCGACGCAGACCACCGACTTGCCGGTGCCGTTCGGCCTTGCCTCCACCGCGCCGGACAGAACGTCGATGATGGTCGCGTCGTCGCGGTCGACGTGCACCAGGAACTCGGTGCCGCGCACGCCGATGGTCGCGACCGGCGTGCGCAGTTTCACGCCCTGGTCGGGCTTGCCGTTGGAGGTGAAGTGGAACAGGCCGTCATTGAGGTCGATCAGGCCCCGGCTGGCGGCGCCGTCGAACACATAATCGGAGAGCACGAGCTCGCTGTCCGATTCGACGTTGAGCTGCGAGCCATCGACGAACTGGACCTGGATCGAGGACTCATCGTCGGTGCGCAGCGCTTCATCCTGGACCAGTTCGTCCGCGCGCCTGGCGATCTGCTCTTCATGGCCGGGCGGCGTGCGATAGCCGTCATTCACGACGTCGGTGACGGTGGCGATGCCGGCGGCGCGCGCCGCACCGCCGAACGCCGCGACGGCGGCGATGACGTAACAGACCTGGTAGGCCAATTGCCTTCTCAAAGGATCCCTCCATCCGCAAACAGGCACTGCCGGCGGCGCCGAGAATGGACGCCGCCCGGCAACAATCAGCCCGATTGTCTGCGCAGACACCGCTTCGAGAACCGAAGCGGCAGCGGTGGGGATATGAGTGCGGAGCGGGGCGAAGTTCCACCGGGGCCGCCGCCGCTCACGACTTTGTGCACGAGACAACGGCGTCAGCATCGCGATGGTGCCACGCGCACAAATGCGATGGGCGGAGATGACCTCCGCCCATCGCCCCGGAATCAATCAGTTTCAATCAACCGAGCTCGAACGGCTCTTCGTCGGAGAGCAGCATGACGTTGCTGCCGCCGCCTTCGTTGCCGTCCTCGCCATCTGGATCGGGCGCCGGCCGGTCCCGGTCCGGCTTTTTCGGCTCCGGGCGATCGCGATCCTGGCCGGCATGGCCGGGCTCCGGCCGGTCGCGGTCCCGGCCCGGTGAGCCCGCAGCGGTGGAGAACGAGCCGAGATCGCCGCACATCGCATTTTCGTTCGGGCCCGCAACCAGAATGCTCTGGCCGCCGACGCAGACGATCGCCTGGCCGGTGCCGTTCGGCTTCGCCTCGACCGCGCCCGACAGGATGTCGATGATCGTCGCGTCGTCGCCGTCGACATGGACCAGGAACTCGGTGCCGCGCACGCCGATGGTGGCGACCGGCGTTCTCAGCTTCACGCCCTGGTCCGGCTTGCCGTTGGAGGTGAAATGGAACAGGCCGTCGTTGAGATTGAGGAGGCCCCTGCTGGCCGCGCCGTCGAACACGTAGTCCGACAGCACCATCTCGCTCTCGGACTCGACCGTGAGCTCGGAGCCGTCGACGAACGTGACGCGGATCGAGGATTCGTCGTCGGTGCGCAGCGCCTCGTTCTGCACCAGCTCGTCGGCGCGTTTCGCGAACTGCTCCTCATGGCCGGGCGGCGTGCGATAGCCATCGTTCACCACGTCGGTGACGGTGGCGATGCCCGCCGCGCTGGCGGGCACGGCAAACGCCACGGCCGCGATGACATAACAAATCTGATATGCGAGTTGCCTCTTCATGCATCCCTCCACACTGCAACCTGGCTGATCGCCAGCGGGCGCTCCGCATGTGCGAAGCAACGCCGTGAGGGGGATATGGGGTGAAGGAGGGCCGAGATGCTGTGAACGCCGTCACAGTGCAAGGCTTATGCCGGTGTGGCGCCCATCACAGGCGCGTTGCAAAAGACGATGGGCGGAGAGACCCTCCGCCCGTCGTCCGTTCAACACCCCAAGGACCAAGTGGCGACTTGGATTGGCCGCCACCTGCGTCCTTCAAGGCCTAGTCTCTGCAGCCTTAGCGGCCATCCGACCGGAAAGAGCCGCAACAAGCCTACTTGTTGCCGCCCTGACCAAAGCTGGGACCATCATCCCGCTGGCTTTGGCTGCTGCCTCCATTCGAGTTCGGAGAGACTGTGGGAGTCAGGGTCCGAGCCGAGGAGCTGGGATAACAGTTTTCGGGATACTCAGGATCGCAGACGGGACACTCGTGCTCCCCGTCTTCATCATCGTTGGAAGGCCGCGGCTCAGGGGCCGTGGCCACCTGTTC
>DATFDU010000415.1:0-2792 GCA_035251915.1 Dongiaceae bacterium
GCCACCACAACAACGCGATGCTGCGCGGCTTCCTTGATTCCTTCGGCTTCGAATACGAATTCCAGTCCTCGACCGAGATGTACCTGTCGGGCAAGTTCGACGCCGCCTTGCTCGAGGTGCTGAAGCACTACGCCCGGATCATGGAAGTGATGCTGCCCTCGCTGCGCGAGGAACGGGCCGCGACCTATTCGCCGTTCCTGCCGGTCAGCCCGAAGAGCGGCAAGGTGCTGCAGGTGCCGGTCACCAAATACGACATCACGGCCGGCACCATCACCTACACCGACGAGGACGGCAGCGAAGTGGAGACGCCGGTGACCGGCGGCCGCTGCAAGCTGCAATGGAAGCCGGACTGGGGCATGCGCTGGCATGCGCTCGGCGTCGACTATGAGATGTCGGGCAAGGACCTGATCCCCTCGGTCGAGCTGGGCGGGAAGATCTGCCGCATCCTCGGCAGCAAGCCGCCGGAGGGCTTCAACTACGAGCTGTTCCTCGACGAGAAGGGCCAGAAGATCTCCAAGTCCAAGGGCAACGGCCTCAGCGTCGAGGAATGGCTGACCTACGCGCCGCCCGAGAGCCTGGCGCTGTTCATGTTCCAGAAGCCGCGCGCCGCCAAGCGGCTCTACTTCGACGTCATCCCCCGCGCGGTCGACGACTACCTGACATTCGCGGCGAAGTTCGACGCGGAAGCGCCAGCGCAGCGCCTGGAGAACCCGGTCTGGCACATCCACAACGGCCAGCCGCCCAAGCTGTATTCCGACCTGAGCTACGGCATCCTGCTCAACCTCGCGAGCGTGGCGAACGCCGAAGAGAAGTCGCAGCTGTGGGGCTACATCACGCGCTATCGCCCTGAAGCGACGCCGCAGACCGCGCCCTTCCTCGACCAGCTGGTCGGCTATGCGATCAACTACTACCGCGACTTCGTGAAGCCGGCGAAGAAATACCGCGCACCGAACGAGGTCGAGCGCAAGGCGCTGGCCGAGCTGCTGGCCTATGTCGACAACGCGCCGGCGGACGCCGATGCCGAGACCCTGCAGACCGAGGTCTACGAGATCGGCAAGCGCCATCCGTTCCCGGAGCTGCGCGCCTGGTTCAAGGCGCTCTATGAAGTGCTGCTGGGCCAGGACCAGGGGCCGCGCTTCGGCTCCTTCATCGCGCTCTACGGGCGCAAGGAGACCGCCGCGCTGATCCGCAAGGCGCTCGCCTCGCCCACCGGACTGGCGGCCGAATAGCCGCATGAGCGGGGCCGCCGCGCCGGTCATCCTCGCCGCCGACTCTGGTCTCGGCGGCCTCACCATCGTGGCCGAGATCCGCAAGGCGCTGCCGCGGGCGCGCCTTGCCTATCTGTGCGACAACGCGTTCTTCCCCTACGGCACGCGGCCGGATGCCGAGCTGTTGGCGCACTTCCTCGGCGTCATGAACCGCGCCATCGATCGCGTGCGGCCCGACCTCATCGTCACCGCCTGCAACACCATCAGCACCATCTGCCTACCGCAGCTGCGCGCCGCCACCAGCATCCCGGTGGTGGGCGTGGTGCCAGCCGTCAAGCCGGCGGCGCAGCAGAGCAGGCGCAAGATCATCGGCCTGCTGGCGACGCCCGCCACCGTCAACCGGCCCTACACCGACGATCTGATCCACCGCTACGCCGCCGATTGCACCGTGCTGCGCATCGGATCGGCGGAGCTGGTGGATATGGCGGAAGCAAGACTGCTGGGCGAGGCGATCGACAGCGCGCGGCTCAGCCGCATCCTGGCGCCGTTCTTCGACCGCCCGGCGGAGGCACGGCCGGATGTCGTCGTGCTGGCGTGCACGCACTTTCCTCTGCTGCGCGCGGAGCTGCAGCAAGCAGGTCCCGCCGATGTCGCCTGGATCGATTCAGGTACTGCGGTGGCGCGCCGGGTGTTCGATGTGCTGCCGCCGCCGCGCAGTGCGGGCATCGCCACAGACATTGCGCTGACCTCCGCCAGCCATGGGCCGGCCTTGCAGCACGCCTTGGCACAGTTCGGGTTCGCGACGGTCGACACCCTGGCCTAGGGATTGCGCAGCCGGCACAAGGCGAAGATCGCCTCCAGCTTGGCGCTGAGTTCCCGGTTCCCCTGGTCGAGCCCGATGGCGGCGATGTCCTGTTGCGACAACCGGTCACCCACCTCCGTGGCCACGCAGTCGCAGAACGACAGCATCCGCGCTTCGCTCTGGTCGTCGAGCGGGCGCGTGTCGCCGGAGATGCTGCGGCGCTGGCCGTCGATGCAGGCCTGCTGGAAGGCGCTCAACGACTCGTTCGGCGGCACTTGGCGCAGGAACAGCCAGAGCCCACCTAGGATGCAGACGGCAAGGACGACCGCGCCGACCAGAACATGCTTCCAGTTCATCTGTTCACCCTGCCGGAACGCTTGCCACCCACCGGCCGCGGGGCCTAGTTTGGCCGCCTGATTGCGAAAGAGCCCGATATGACCGCGAATGCCCAACCCCTCGAGATATTGGAAGATTTGCTGAAGCGCGCCAAGGCCAAGGGCGCCGAGGCGGCGGATTGCCTGATCGTGCGCGACGTCTCGCTCAACGTCGCGCAGCGCCTCGGCAAGCGCGAGAAGCTGGAGCGGTCGGAGGCGCAGGATCTCGGCCTGCGCGTCTTCATCGGCAAGCGCCAGGCCATCGTCTCGACCAGCGACCTCGAGCCCAAGACGCTGGACGAGCTGGCCGAGCGTGCGGTCGCAATGGCGCGGGTGGTACCGGAGGATGAATTCTGCGGCTTGGCCGATCCGGCGCTGCTGGTGAAGGTGCCGGTCGCGCTCGACCTC
>DATFDU010000416.1:0-6302 GCA_035251915.1 Dongiaceae bacterium
TCGGGGCCTTCCTCCGGCTGCAGCGAGCAGGTGGAATAGAGGATGGTGCCGCCCGCGCGCACCAGGCGCACCGCCGCGTCGATCAGCACGTCCTGGCTGGCGGACAGCTTCGCGACGTCGCCCTGGTCCTTGAGCCAGGCCACGTCGGGGTGGCGGCGGATGGTGCCGGTGGCGGTGCAGGGCGCGTCCAGCAGAACCACGTCGTAATCCTTGCCCTTCTGCCACATCGCCGCGTCGGCGACTTCGCAATCGACGGCGAAGCGCAGCCGCGTCATGTTCTCCGCCACCCGCGCCAGGCGCTTGCGCGAGCGGTCGAGCGCGGTGACCTGCGCGCCGGCCAGCGCCATCTGCGCCGACTTGCCGCCGGGCGCCGCGCACATGTCGAGCGCGCGCCGGCCGGTGAGGTTGCCCAGCAGCTTCGCCGGCAGGCTGGCGCCGAGATCCTGCACCCACCACATGCCTTCGGCGAAACCGGGTATGTCCTCGATGCGCGGCGAGGGGCGGTAGTTGTCCGGCGCATGGGCCGCGCGCCGCACCGTGCCGCCGGGCAGCACTGCGCCGCCCAGCATCTTGGCCCAATGATCGGGATCGCGCCGCACCGTGAAATCGAGTGGCGGCTCGTCCAGGTGCGCGATCGCGATCTGCGTCGCCTTGGCGACGCCGTAGGCCTTGACCCAGCTCTGCCACAGCCAATCGGGCAGCGAGATCGCGCCGGTGAAGTTGCCGCTGCCCGGCGCGAACTGGCGGAACAGGTCGGCCTCGCGCGCAATCCGGCGCAGCACCGCGTTCACCAGGCCCTTGTAGCCGGCTTCGCCGCCGCGCTTCCCGGCCAGCGTCACCATGGTATCGACCGCGGCATGCGCCGGCGTCTTCAGGAACAGCGTCTGCGCGGTGCCGAGGCGCAGGATGTTGCGGATGGCACTGGCGCGCGCCGGCAGCGGCTTTTCCAGGCACTGCGCCAGCACGTGGTCGATCTGCCCCAGGTGCCGCAAGGTGCAGGTGACGAGCGCGCGCACGAACTGCCGGTCGCGGTTGACCAGGCGATCGAGGTCCGGGTGCTCGGCCAGCGCCTCGTCCAGCGGCTTGCGGCGCTTGAGCACGGCTTCCAGCAACTCGATCGCCACTGCGCGCGCGGACAGCACGATACTGCCGGACTCGGGCGGCTTGTCAGCGGGGGCGGGCGGGTCGGCCATGCGCCGCCTTATGCCCGATTGCCGGACAGAAGTCCAAGGCCCACAAACGTCATCACCGGGCCGATGCAGAGCATCGGGACCCGGTGATCCAAGTTACCTGGGTTGCCGGGTCAAGCCCGGCAATGACGGAAGAAAAGGGCGCTCCCTACATCTTCTTGGTGTCTTCCATGAAGAAGCGGCCGAGCGGGTTCTGGTAGAAGTTCTCGACCTTCTTGGAGCAGACGTTGCGATACGGGCTGTAATAGAGGTCGATGAAGTTCACGTCCTCCTTCGCCATCTTCTGCAGGTCGTAGTACATCTGCTGGCGCTTGGCCGGATCGACCTCGACGCGCGCCTTGTCGACCAGCTCCTTCACCGACTCGTTCTTGTAGCGGGTCAGGAAGTTGAGGTTGCTGTCGTGACCCAGGGTGAAGGTGGTCTTCTGGTCCGGGTCGATGGTGTCGTTGGTCCAGTAGGCGCCGATCATGTCGTAGTTGCCTTCGACCATGGTGGTCCAGCTCTGGCTGGCATCGACCTTGGTGATGTCCACGGTCACACCGGCCTTGGCGAGCTGCTGCTGCACCAGGACGGCGGTCTGCTCGTCGACCTCGTCGCCGGCCTGCACCACGTAATTGATGCTGAGGTCGGCGGCACCCGCCGCTTCCAGCATCTTCTTGGCGCCTTCCGGATCGTACGGGTAGCGCTTGTTCTCGGCGTAGTAATACAAAGCGCTGTTCGGCACGTAGGAGTTGGCGACCTCGCCGGCGCCGAACGTGACGGTGTCGACGATCGCCTGCTCGTCGATCGCCATGTCGATCGCCTGGCGGACCTCCTTCTTGCCGAGGGCGCCATGCTCGTGATTGATCAGGATGTGATCCTCGCGAGTCGACGGATCCAGCAGAACCTGGAGGTTCGGATCCTTCTTCAGCTCCTCGATGCGCGAGAACGGCACGAAGATCGCACAGTCCATCTCGCCGGCCTGCACCGCCAGCATGCGCGCATTGTCATCCGGGACCGAAAGCCACGTGATGGTGTCGAGCGACACGCGGTCCGCTTCCCAGTAGTGCGGGTTCTTCTCCAGCACCAGCTTTTCGCCGCGCCGCCATTCCTTCAGGGTGTAGGCGCCCGAAACGACCGGGGCCTCGTTGAAGACGTTCTCGTTTGCCTCGACCGACTTCTTCTGGGCGATCGCCGTGCCGGGCATGGCGAGGCTCGCCAGGAACGGCTCGGTCGGCTGGTTCAGCGTCACGACCAGGGTCTTGTCATCCGTGGCCTTGGCCTCCTTGATGACGGAGTAGGTCGATTGCCATGCGGATTCCGGAAGGTCGCGGACGCGGAGCAGGTTCCAGGCCGCATCCTCCGCCGTGATCGGCGAGCCGTCGGAGAATTTGGCATCGCGGAGCTTGAAGGTGTAGGTCAGCAGGTCGTCCGAGATCGACCAGCTTTCGGCGAGGCCCGGCTCCAGCTTGGTGCCGCCGCGGTCGACCCGCACCAACACGTCGTACATGTTGGCGAAGACCCAGAGATTGACATTCTCCGTGCCCTTCACCGGGTCGAGGTTGTTGCTGTCTTCGCGCCGCCCCACGGTGAGGTCGCCCTCGGCGAAGGCCATGCCGATGTCGGCCGCCAGCACCGTCAAGGCGCCGGCCAGCAATGCGCCGTATCTCAATGACCGTTTCATGATCTCTACTCCTCCCTCCTAGTCTGGATTGCTTCTGGTGGTAGATCGAAATGACACGCCGCCAAGGTGCGGCCGATGGCGCGCAACACTGGCGGCGCCCCCATGGCGCAGATCTCCGCCGCGTGGGGGCAGCGCGGATGGAATGGACAACCGGTCGGCAGCTCGCTCGGGCTGGGCGGTTCTCCCCGCAAGGTCGCCGGCGCCAGCATGCGGTCGGGATCGATGTCCGGGACCGCAGAGAGCAGGGCGCGGGTATAGGGGTGCTGGGGCGCGTTGAAGACGTCTTCCGCCCGGCCGTATTCGACGATGCAGCCGAGATACATCACCGCGACGTTGCGACATAGATGCCGTACGACGCCCAGGTCGTGCGAAATGAAGATCATCGCCAGGTTCATGCGATGCTTCAGATCGTCCAGCAGGTTGAGGATCTGCGCCTGGATCGAGACGTCGAGGGCGGCGACGCACTCGTCGGCGATGATGAGACGCGGTTCGACCGCGAGAGCGCGGGCGATCCCGACGCGCTGGCACTGGCCGCCGCTCAGCTGCCGCGGCAGGCGGTCTTTCATCTCCGGCGTGAGGCCGACCAGCTCCAGCAGCTCCGCCACGCGTTCGGCGATGCGGTCCGGCGGCACGATGCGGTGCACGCGCAGCACCTCGGCGATCGCCTCGCCCGCGGTCAGGCGCGGATTGAGCGCGGAATAGGGATCCTGGAACACCATGGCGGTCTGCCGCCGCAGACGCGCCACCGCGGCCGAATCCCTCGGATCGACCCGCGCGCCGTCGAACCGGACCTCGCCGGCCCGGGACTCGACGAGATTGAGGATGGCGCGGCCGAGGGTGCTCTTGCCGCAGCCGGATTCGCCGACGATGCCCAAGGTCTCGCCTGGCTGCAGCACAATGCTGACGCCGTTCACCGCATTGACGTAGCGCGCGGCGAACCGGCCGCTCGAAACCCACGGCAGGGTGAGCGACGCGGCGCGGAACCGCACCCGGAGGTCATGCACATCGAGCAGCGCGGTCACGCCTGCACCCCGTTGTGCGCACCATCGGGACGCGCGAAGTGGCAGGCGGCATGGCGGCCGGCGGCGATCAGGCCGAGCGGCGGCCGCTTGGCGGAGCACACCGCCTCGGCGCGCGGGCAGCGCGGATGGAACCGGCAGCCGCCGGGAAAATCGGCCGGCGATGGCGGTTGGCCCGGAATGGCAGGCAGGCGCGCCGCGGCCTGGCTCAAGCCAGGCTGGCAGCCGAGCAGCGCATGAGTGTAGGGATGCGCCGGCGAGCGCAGGACCTCGCGCTTCGGGCCGGTTTCCATCAGCCGGCCGGCATACATCACCGCAAGCTTGTCGCAGGTCTGCGCCACCACGCCGAGGTTGTGGGTGACGAGGATGATCGCGAGCCCCAGCCTGTCCCGGAGGTCGAGCAGCAGGCGCAGCACCTGGGCCTGCACCGTGACGTCAAGCGCGGTGGTGGGCTCGTCGGCAATCAGCAGCTTGGGCCGGCAGGCGAGCGCGGCCGCGATCATCGCACGCTGGCGCATGCCGCCGGAGAATTCGTGCGGATAGGAATCGACCCGGCCGGCGGGATCCGGAATTCCGACCTGGCGCAGCAAGTCGACGGCCCGGCGCTTCGCATCGGCGGGCGTGGCACCCTCATGATAACGGATGCTCTCGGCGATCTGCTCGCCGATGCGCATCACGGGATCGAGGTGCGAGGACGGATTCTGGAAGATCATGCCGATCTCGGTCCCGCGCACCGCGCGCATCTCCGGCTCGCTGAGCGGCACCAGGTCGCGGTCGTTGAGCCGGATCGCGCCGGCCTTGATCCGGAGGCCGCTGCCCGGCGGCAGCAGGCGCATGAGGGCCCGGCAGGTGATGGTCTTGCCCGATCCGCTCTCGCCCACCAGGCCCAGCACCTCGCCAGCGGCAAGGTCGAGATCGACGTCCTCGACCAGCGCACGGCTGCCGACCGCGATCGCCAGATCGCGCACCTGCAGCAGCCGGCTCGGATGACCGCTCATTGTTCGCGCAGCCCGAAGCGTTCGGCGAGGCCGTCCGCCAGCAGGCTGAAGCCGAACGCCAGCAGCACAATGGCAAGGCCCGGGAACGTCGCCATCCACCAGGCGGTGGAGAGGAAGTTCTGCCCCTCCGCGATCATCACGCCCCATTCCGCCGTCGGCGGCTGCACGCCGAGGCCGAGATACGAGATCGACGATCCGGCCAGCACCGTCAGCACCACGTCCGACATCGAGAACACGATGGAGCCGGCGATGCAGTTGGGCAGGATGTGGCGGAACAGGATGCGCATGTGCCCGAAGCCCAGGGAGCGGGCGGCGATCACGAAGTCGCTGGTCTTCAGCACCAGCACCTGCGCCCGCACCAGCCGGGCGTACGACACCCAGCCGACCAGCGCCAGCGCGACGAAGAAGCTGATGAGGCCTGGCTTGAGGATCGCGATGATCGCCATCAGCAGGACCAGAAACGGGAAGGCCAGGACCACGTCGACGATGCGCATCAGCAGCGCATCGATCCAGCGGCCGGCATAGCCCGCGATCGAGCCGATGACCGTGCCGATGAGAAAGGGGAAGAAGACGCCGATGACGCCCATCTGCAGGTCGATGCGGGCGCCGTGCATGACGCGCGAAAGGATGTCGCGGCCGAAATTGTCGGTGCCGAACGGATGCGCGAAGCTCGGTCCCTGCAGCTTGTCCGGCAGGTCGTGCGCGATCGGATCGTACGGCGCGATCCACGGCGCCAGCAGCGCGACCAGCAGCCAGCCGAGCACGATGATGGCGCCGAGGCGCAGGTTGAGCCGCGCGCTGCCGAGGCCGAGCGCGCCGGTGGTGCGGCGCAGCCAGTTGCCGCGCGACAGCGTCGACGGGGCGGCGGCATCGCTCACAATTTCACCCGTGGATCGACCGCGACGGTCAGGATGTCGGCCAGGAAGTTGATGAGGACCGAGGCGCAGGCGAATACCAGGGTGACGCCCTGCACCACCATGTAGTCGCGGCTGAAGATCGCGCGCACCAGCAGCTGTCCCATGCCGGGGACCGAGAACACCGTTTCCACCACCACGCTGCCGCCAATCAGCCAGCCGACGTTGATGGCGAGCAGGTTGATAGTGGGGATCAGCGAATTGGGCAGCACGTGGCGCAGGAACACCCAGCGCTCGGGCAGTCCCTTGGCGCGCGCGGCGGTGGCGTGGTCGGAGGCCAGCTCCGCGATCATGCTGGCGCGCAGGTTGCGCGTCACCACCGCCGACAGCGACAGCGCGACCGTCAGGCACGGCAGGATCATGTGGTGCAGCCGCTCGAGGATGTCGTCGCCGTAGCCCGACACCGGGAACAGCCCCAGCTTCACGCTGAACAGGATGATGAGCATGATGCCGAGCCAGAAGGCCGGAAAGCCGAGGCCCGCGGTCGTGAACACGCGGATCGCATGGTCGAACCGCGT
>DATFDU010000417.1:0-8134 GCA_035251915.1 Dongiaceae bacterium
TCGCCTACGCGCTGTCCGCCGTCGACATGGCCCTGGTGCTGGGGCCGGCAACACCGCCGCCGCTGGCGGTGCTCGCGCTCGATCTTACGCACGACCCGGATCTGGCGCGGCGCTTCCCGGCGGCGGCGCTGGCGCTGCTGCACCTGGCGCTGACGCTGGCGGCGCTCGGCGTTTGGCGGCTGCTCGAAATGCTCGCCGCCCGCGCGCTGCGCCCGATCCTGGCGGACGGCAGGCGCTCGCCCACGCCGCTGTGGTCGTGGAGCGCGGCAGTCGGGCGGGCGCTGGCGCTCGCTGCTATTGTGCTCGGCGTGCTGGCAGTACTCTCCTTGCCGGTCTGGTCCCTGGCATCGACCTGGCGGTTTCCCGATGCCATGCCCGACTGTTGCACGCGCGAGGCATGGCGGCGCGCCGAGCCGAACCTGTGGCGGCCGCTGAGCGACAGCCTCACCATCGCCGCTGTCGCCACGGCGCTCTCCCTCGCCGGCGCGATCGCCTGGCTGCAGCTGGAGCGCGACCTCGGCCCGCGCCTGCAGCGCAACGGTCGCGCGCTGGCGTTTCTGCCGCTGGTGATCTCGGACGTCGCGTTCCTGATGGGCGTGCAGATCCTGCTGCTGGCGCTGGGTCTCGGCGGCGGCTGGCTGCCGGTGACCTTCGCCCATGCCCTGTTCGTCTTCCCTTATGTCCTGCTGGCGCTGGCCGATCCCTGGGCTCGGCTCGATCCACGTTACGAACGGTCGGCCCTGTGCCTTGGCGCCGCGCCCTCGCGGGTGTTGCTGCGTGTGCGGCTGCCGCTGTTGATGCCGGCCCTGGCATTCGCGGCCGCGCTCGGGGCCGCGGTCAGCCTGTCGCTCTATCTGCCGACGGTCCTCGCCGGCGGCGGCCGGATCGCGACCCTGGCGACCGAGGCGATTGCCCTTGCCTCCGGCGGCGATCGACGGATTGTCGGGGTCTACGGCTCCGCCCAGGCCCTGATCATCTGGGCCGGTTTCTTCGCCGCCTACGGGCTGGCGCGCCGGTCCGCGCGCCCGGCATTGGCGTGACGGGCGCGATGCTGGAGCTGCGCGACATCGCCATTCGGCGCGGAGACCAAAGGCTGTTCGCACCCTTGACCTGCCGGATCGCGCCCGGACGACCGGTCACAGTCATGGGTCCGTCCGGCGCCGGCAAGTCGAGCCTGCTGGCTTGGCTGACCGGTGTGTTGCCGTCCGGCCTGGCTGGCGAAGGGGAGGCGCTGCTGGATGGCGTTTCGGTGCTCGGCCTGCCCGCGCACCGGCGCCGGCTCGGCATCCTGTTCCAGGACGACCTGCTGTTTCCCCATATGACCGTGGCGGAGAACCTCGCTTTCGGGCTTCCGGCCAAAGACGACGGGGGACCCGGTCGGACCGCCCGCCGCGACCGGATCGAGGAGGCGCTCGCGCGCGTTGAACTTGCCGGTTTCGCGGACCGCGACCCCTCGACGCTTTCCGGGGGGGAACGCGCCAGGGTTGCACTGCTCCGGGTGCTGCTGTCCGAGCCGCGGGCGCTGCTTCTCGACGAGCCGTTTTCCAAGCTGGACATGACGCTTCGCGACCGGTTTCGGTCGCTCGTCTTCCAATCCGCGACGCATTTGCCTGTGTTGCTGGTAAGTCACGACCCGCAAGATTCGGTCGCGGCCGGGGGTGATGTATTGGAGTTACGCCCTAATCATCGGCATAGAGGAAATCGTTAACTCAAGTTCTTCTGTTTTTGACAGGAACCAAACGCTTTTCTATAGTTTATACCGTGTCGGCGCAAAGTCGACGTCACTGGGGATGGCATCTGAGCAACACCACCTGTCATCTTTTGGCATTCCGTTGATCGTCTCAACCAGACGACCGCGGCGGGTTCTCCGTCAGTCGCTGGGCAACAAAGGACAAGAGCGAGGAGAGAAATGAAACTGATAAAGATCCTGGGGGTTGTCGGCGCGCTAGGCGTTCTCGCCGCCTGCACTTCCGACCTTCAACGAATTCGCACGACCGAACCGAGTGGCGGCACGCCGTTCACTCAAGCGCTGACCAAGGAATATCGCGACCTTGCGGTCTTCGAAGCCGACGAGATGATGGACTGGCGCGATGCCGGTTACTACGCTCGCCGCGGCTTGCAGTCCGCAGCCGGCGAAGTGGTGTTGCCGGAAGATCCGGTGAATCGCGACCTGCCGGAAGATTCGCTGTCCGAGATCAACGACGTCCGCGCCCGCTTGCTGGCGGCGTTGGATGGCGGCGCCCGCGACAACAAGCCGGACATCGCCGCGCGCGCGCAGAGCCGCTTCGATTGCTGGCTCGAGCAGCAGGAAGAGAATTTCCAGGAAGACCACATCTCCGCTTGCCGCGACGAACTGCTCGCCGCGCTGGCTGAACTCGAGACTCCGCCGGCCACTCCGGCGGCGACTCCGCCGGCCGTGTACCTGGTGCTGTTCGACTTCGACAAGTCGAACATCAATGATGCGGCGCAGGCCGTCATCAACCAGGTGATCGCGGACTTCAACGCGAACCGCTCGACCTCCGTCTCGGTTACCGGTCACACCGACCGCTCCGGTTCGGACGCCTACAACGAGCGGCTGTCCGAGCGTCGTGCCGACGCGGTCCGCGAAGCACTGGTCGCGGGCGGCATCCCGGCCGAAGCGATCACGACCGCCTGGAGAGGCGAGTCGGAGAACGCGGTCCCGACCGAGGATGGTGTCAAAGAGCAGGCCAACCGCCGCGCCGAAATCATCATCCAGTAATCGGCCGAGTTGGTTGAAATTGGCGGCGCCGGAGCAATCCGGCGCCGCTTCTCTTTGCGGGCAATTCTCCCTCCCGCAGGCTGGGATTGCGGGGTTGCGCTGCGCCTCGCAGCCGATAGAATCCAGCCGAAAGCCGCGGACGCTCGCAGAAGGCCGCGACGTCGATGGAACGTCCGGCCAGCAAAGGCATCCAAGTTCGAAGATGTACAAAGAGACCACGCGCTCGATCACCATCACGGTGGTGCCGACCTACCTCGACGACCAGTCGTCGCCCGAGGAATCGCATTACGTCTGGAAGTATCACGTCCGGATCGAGAACAACGGCGATGACACGGTGCAGCTGCGCACGCGCTATTGGCGCATCACCGATGCCGTGGGCCGGGTCCAGGAGGTGCGCGGTCCCGGCGTGGTCGGCGAGCAGCCGGTCCTGAAGCCCGGCAAGTTCTATGAATACACCAGCGGCACGCCGCTGCCGACGCCGTCCGGCATCATGGTCGGCGCCTATCAGATGGAAACCCAGCACGGCGAGAAGTTCGACGTGCGGGTGCCCGCCTTCTCGCTCGACAGCCCCTATCAGCCGGTCAAGCTGAACTGACCCGGACAAGGACGACGACAGTGGCGAAACCGAGCAAACCCCGCACCGGCTCCTCGCGCGCCTCCAAGTCGGCGCCCCGTGTCCAGCGCCCCAGCCGGGAGGAAGCGGAGCAGGCGGTCCGCACCCTGATCCGCTGGGCCGGCGACGATCCGGACCGGGAAGGGCTGCTCGGCACGCCCGACCGCGTGGTGCGGTCGTACCGGGAATTCTTCCGCGGCTACGAGCAGGAGCCGCATGCCATCCTGAAACGCACGTTCCAGGAGACCGACGGCTACGATGAGATGATCGTGCTCAGGGACATGCGCTTCGAAAGCCACTGCGAGCACCACATCGCTCCCATCATCGGCCGCGCCCACATCGCCTATCTGCCGCATCACCGCGTGGTCGGCATCAGCAAGCTGGCGCGGCTGCTCGATTGCTACGCCAAGCGCCTGCAGATCCAGGAGAAGATGACGGCGCAGATCGCCAACACCCTGCAGGAGGTGCTGCAGCCGCGCGGCGTCGCGGTGGTGATCGACGCCAGCCATCAATGCATGACCACGCGCGGTGTCCACAAGCCCAACACCTCCATGGTCACCAGCCGGATGCTGGGCGCCTTCCGCACCGATCCATCGACCCGCCGCGAGTTCCTCGCCATCATCGGCCTGCCGCCCTCGACCGTGGCGTCGAGCTCATAAGTGGATTGTTGGCCGGTTGTCGACTATGAACTCCACTGAGAATCGCTCTTCCCCCCTTGCGGGGGAAGGATGCGTAGCCTTAGCGAGCGTCAGCGAGCTTAGGCGAAGCTGGATGGGGGGTAGCGCAGCGACAGCTGCGCGCGCTCGCGAGAGCGCAGGATCGGCGGAACAGAGCCTTCAAGAACAGCGCTCACGCGCTGCGCGCCTTTGGCGCGACCCCCTCACCCAGCTCCGACTAAGCTCGCGTTGCTCGCTAAGCCTTCGCAGCCCTCTCCCGCGAGGGGAGAGGGGTACCTAGGAGGGGGAAGCCTGGCCGATGTCGTGGCCGGATCATCGTTCGGTTCTTTATGCGCTCGGCACGTTCCTGAGCGGGCTCGCGGCGCTGATGCTGCTGCCGGCGCTCGCCGACTTCGTCGTCGCCGATTCGAACTGGACGGCGTTTCTCGCGTCCGCGACCGTCACCGGCGGCGTGGGCGGCGCCACCATTCTCGCCTTCCGCACCCAGCACAAGCCGACGATCGGCCGGCGCGAAGGCTTCCTGCTCATCACCCTGAGCTGGGTGGTGTGCTGCCTGTTCGCGGCGCTGCCCTTCATGCTGTCGCGCGAGCAGCTGCCATTCGCCGACGCCTTCTTCGAATCGACCTCGGGCCTCACCACCACCGGCTCCACCATCATGACCGACCTGGAGGGCGAATCGCACGGCATCCTGCTGTGGCGCGCGCTGCTGCATTGGGTCGGCGGCGTCGGCATCATCGTCATCGCGGTGATGCTGTTGCCGTACCTGCGCGTCGGCGGCATGCAGCTGTTCCGCGCGGAATCCTCGGATCAGTCGGACAAGATCCGGGCCCGGGTCAGCGAGATGACCTGGGAGATGTTCTCCATCTACGCCGTCCTGACCGTCCTCTGCGCCGTTGCGCTGACCATGGTCGGCATGCCGTTGTTCGATGCGGTGTGCCATGCCATGTCGATCATGGCGACTGGCGGCTTCGCCAACAAGGACGCTTCGATCGGCTTCTACCAGAGCGCCTCGATCGAATGGGTGACGATGCTGTTCACCCTGGTTGGCGGCATGACCTTTGCGTTGATGGCGCGCGCGGTCTGGCACGGCGACTGGCGCGGCATCGCGCGCGATACCCAGACGCGCTGGTACTTCGGCTACATGCTTATCTGCACGGTCCTGGTGACGCTGTGGCAGGTCGTTGTCAATGATCGCTCGTTCGAGCCGGCGTTCCGCTCCTCCGCCTTCGCCGTGGTCAGCCTCGGGACCACCGCGGGATTCGTTTCGGAGGACTACTCGCAATGGGGCCCGTTCCCCGAGGCCTTGCTTCTCGTCTTGTTTTTCGTCGGCGGCTGCACCGGCTCGACCACTGGCGCGATCAAGGTGTTCCGCTTCTGCATCCTCGGCTCCTCCGCCAAATGGCAGCTGCGCGCCCTGGTGCATCAGCATCGCGTGGTGCTGCCGACTTACAACGGCATACCGGTCAGCGACGAGGTGGTGCGCTCCGTCATCGGCTTCATCGTCCTCTATCTCTTCGCCTTCGCTGTGCTCGGCACCGCCGTCGCGGCGTTCAATGTCGACATGACGACGGCCTTCTCCGGCGTGGCGCAGGCGCTCGGCAATGTCGGCCCGGGCTTCGGCACCGTGATCGGGCCGGCCGGCAATTTCTCGACCCTGCCCGAAGGGGCCAAATGGATCATGTCGCTTGCAATGCTGCTGGGACGGCTGGAGCTGCTGGCTGTTCTCGTGCTATTCACGCCGACCTTCTGGCGAGGCTGACGCATGCCGAACGCGATCGACATCCTGGAGCGGCTGGTCGGCTTTGCGTCGGTCTCGGCGCGCAGCAACCTCGACCTCATTCAATGGGTCCGCGATCACCTTGCGGAGCACGGCATCAAGAGCGACCTGGTGCCCGCGCCGGATGGCCAGCCGAAGGCCAACCTGTGGGCCAGCATCGGACCCGACGCGCCCGGCGGACTGGTGCTCTCCGGCCACACCGACGTCGTGCCGGTGGAAGGCCAGCCGTGGAGCAGCGATCCCTTCACCCTGACCCGGCGCGACGGCCGGCTCTATGGCCGCGGCACGTCGGACATGAAGGGCTTCATCGCGCTCTGCCTCGCGCTGCTGCCCGAGATGCTGGCGCGCCCGCTCAAGGTGCCGATCCACTTCGCCTTCTCCTATGACGAGGAAGTCGGCTGCCTCGGCGCGCCGCACCTGATCGCGGAGCTGGGCAAGCGTTTTCCCAAGCCCGCGCTCGCCATCATCGGCGAGCCGACGGAGCTCAAGCTCGGGACCCGGCACAAGGGCTGCTATTCCTTCGAGACCACGATCACCGGCCGCGACGCCCATTCCAGCCAGACCCACAAGGGCGCCAACGCCATTCTCGCTGCGGCGGCGATCGTTGGCGAGCTCGATCGCATCGCGGAGGAGCTGAGGCACTCGCCCTTCAACGATGCGAATTTCGAGCCGCCTTATCCCACCATCAATGTCGGCCGGATCGACGGCGGCACGGCGGTCAACATCGTCGCGCGCCATTGCACGATCCATTGGGACTTCCGCGCGACGCCCGGCGCCGATCCGTCCTTGGTGCTGCCGCAGCTGGAGAAGTTCATCGCCGGCATCGTGCTGCCGCGCCTGCAGCGCGTCGCGCCGGAAGCCGGCGTGAGCACGCGCCCGCGCGCGCATGTGCCGCCGCTGGCCGACGAGCCCGGCGGCGCGGCGGAACAGCTGGTGAAGTTCCTGACCGGCGCCAATGAGACCATCGGCCTCGCCTTCGCGACCGAAGCGGGCCAGTTCCAGGCCGCAGGCCTCTCCGCCATCGTGTGCGGGCCGGGCTCGATCCTGCAGGCGCACCAGCCCGACGAGTTCATCGCGCTGAGCCAGCTGCAGGCGGGGGAAGCTTTCCTGCGCAAGCTCATCGCCTGGGCACAGCAGGGCTGACGCCCTCCTGCGCTTGCGCTCCAGCTCGGACAAGATTCTTCGGATTCGCACACCAAGATGGATGGAATGGGCCCTCATTAACCATGCTCAGGCCTTGTTGCCCTGCGGGCAGACCACTACGATTTCTCTAAAATTAGAAGAAAAGTCGACAGACTAGGCCTGGGGATTTCCTCTCATTCCGCGCCGTCCTGGCTGCCTGGCCGGCGCGTTGGAGACATCTCCTTCAGATCACCAGCTCGGGGGAGCTACATCCGCATCGCCGAATGAGCGAGCGGCTCCATGGCTCCGGACTTTGGCCATCGCAACTGGCCAACGCATCAACGCGCGCATTGCGCCCCGATCATTGCATCGGGCCGGAGCTGGGAGAGGGACATGGCTGACAGCACCATCGGTGGAACGACATATGATGACGCCACGCTCGGCTCGGTGAAGGCCGACATCATCGACCAGTACGGCGTCTGGCGATGGGATGCCTCGTTGAACCGGTATGTCCTGCAGTCTTCCGGCGGGGACGAAGCTGGCACGGATGACAGCACAGCGGATGCCGACGACAAAATCAGCGGGTCCATCAACCTGAACGACCTGGTGTTCGGCGGCAACGGCGACGACCGAATCTATGGCGGCAAGGGAAGTGACCGGCTGTCGGGCGAGAACGGCAACGACATTCTGTACGGTGACTGGCAAGTCAAGGATAGAACTATTCTTGCTGGTACGAACACCACGACAGTCTCGGAAACGGAGTTTCTCGACTTCGAGTATACCGACGGGGATGCCGGCAACGACGTCCTGATCGGCGGCAACGGCGAGGACCAGCTGTATGGCGGCGTCGGCAATGACACCTTGTGGGGCGGGTCCGCAAATGATGAATCCACCAACACTACGGAAAACGGCAAGGACATGCTGTTCGGCGGCGCCGGCAACGACGAGCTGCATGGCGGCAACGGCATCGACAAGCTGTACGGCGACGGCAACGGCATCGGCGATGACGGCAAGGTTATCGCGGGCGGCGCCATCATAGAGCAGACGCTCCCCGGCGCTACCTACGACGACACGTTGTTCGGCGAGAACGGCAACGACGAGCTGTTCGGCCAGCTCGGAAACGACAAACTGACGGGCGGGCGCGGCGCCGACTTGCTGACCGGAGGTCCGGGCGACGACTGGTTCATCTACAAGGACGTGAGCGA
>DATFDU010000418.1:0-7314 GCA_035251915.1 Dongiaceae bacterium
ACCTTCATGTGCTCGAGCATCTTCTTCGCCTTGGCCATGTCGAGATCGTCGGCGATCTTGCGCAGGTCGTCGGGCTTCAGCAGGTCGCTCATCTCACCCTCCTTCAAGGCTGCAAGCTATTGCGCGGCAATCGTCGTACCCTGGTCCTTGAGGACATAGCCCGGCGGCAAGCGACGCCAGGGAATACCGTTCGCGCCCAGCTGGTAGCCGAGTTGATACTGGCGGTTCATTTCCGCTTCGTTGAACTCCTCGTCGGTCGACCGCACGTAGTCCACTGGCAATGCGATGTAGTAAAAATCGACGCCGTCGTGCTCGGCCGACAGGAACAGGCGGTATAAATCGTTGATGCCCGAGACCTTCAGCATGGTGCCGATGGCGCGCCTGGAGATGCTGCGCAGACCACGCGGGATTTGCTTGCGGTTCGGCGTCGTGCTTCCGTTGCGGATCACGTGGAGGCTCTGGATGACCCGTCCGTGGTAGTCAGGATGCGCCTCGCGGATCAGGGCCGGCAGATCGACCACGGCGCCGATGAAGAACGACTGAAAGAACACACCGCCGTCGCAATGCAGCTCGTCATAGGGCTTGCCATCCAGGTTCACCTTGACCAGCGTCGGCGGGAAGATGGCCGGGATCGAGGCCGACGCGACCAGCACGCTGCGGAACAGCTCCAGCTTTGCCTTATCCCTGCTCGAGGCGATCGCGCCCATGTCCCAGATCACCGGCTCCTCGCGATCCATGTTGGAACTGGCGACATAGAGCCGCCGGCCCTTGGCATGCTCGATCGCGATGGCATCGAGCATGTCGGATGTGATGTATTTCGAGACCAGTTCTTGAGCGGCTTGTTATCGGCGACCGATTCTTCCCACAGGATCGAAATAAGCTGACGTACGGCATAGATCCGACCGGGATTGACGGTGGTGTACGCCTCCTTGATCTGCGGATCGTAGTCTGGACCCAGAAACGCGAACGGCGCGATCAGCGCGCCGATTCTGACGCCGGTCACGACCTTGAAGCTGGGTCGATTCCCCTTGCTGGTCCAGCCGTTGAGAATGCCGGAGCCGAACGCTCCGTCGGAGCCGCCGCCCGAGATGGCCAGGTAGTTGTAGCGCCGCCAGCCATCGGCCAGCTGCTCATAGTTGTCCGGCGTTTCCGTGAGGAATGCCTGGCGGATCGACTGGCGCATGGGCTCAACATCCGTCAGCGGAAAGAACCGGATGTCGGTGAAGCCCGGGATCGATGGGTCATTCTGCGCCTCCAATGGGACCGGATGACGCAGCGCGCTGCATCCGGTCAGCACCAACAGGACGATCGTGGCGGCAAGGCCGCGCAGCGCAGCGCGCCTTGCCTTTCGTTGGCTATCGCACGGCATAGCCCCGGCCCTGCATGCAGACGGCAAAGGCCTGGTAGTAGCGGCCCATATCGGCCTGGTACTGTGCTGCAGCTTGCTGGTTGACCTGCGCCTCCTGGCGGCGCGCCTGATTCTTGCGGATCAAGCCCGCGGTCGCACCGACGCCGGCACCGATCGCGGCGCCCTTGCCGGCATCACCGCCGATCGCGCCGCCGACCGCACCCAAGGCGGCCCCGCGCGCGGCACCGCGGACGACCGGTGCGCCCTGCTGATGGGAGTTGCCGTAATAGGCCGGCGGCGCCTGATTGGGATAGACGCCGGTCTGCTGGGTCGCCCAGTTCCGGCACTCCGCTTCATCGCGCGCCTGCTGGTCCATGCTCTGCCCGGCACCCGGATAGACGATCGGCGCGGACTGGGCATGGGCGGTCACCGACAGATCCAGCGACAGCAACGCGGCAATGCAAAGCACCCCGATGCCCTGGCGCATGCTCGACGAGAAGGTCGAACTCATGATCTGCCCCCTCATTGTGCTGCCGGCGCCTTGTCCGACAGCTTGTAAGTCAGCTTGGGCCACAGGATGATGCCGCCCGCCGATTCCTGGATGATATTGCCGGCGCCGACGGCCAGGTCATGCATGCCGCTGCGGATCGTGACCGGGCCCCCGCCGGTGACGCCTTCGAACCGGTCGGTGCCGCCGGTGATCTTGAAGTCGCCGTTGCAGCCGAGCATGTGCACGCCCGTGCAGCTCATCTCGGCATAGACCCGCGCGCCGTCCTTGCCGGTGATCGTGCAGCGCCCCTTGCCCTCCTGTGTCCCATCCGACAAATTTACGTCCAGGATCGCCGGGCAGACCATGAAGCCCGCATCCAGCGGACCCTTCTCCGTCTCCACGAACACCATGCCGCTGAACGACCCGACGAAGGTCGAGCGATTGGGGCCGGTTTCGAAGATCTGGCCCCGGCCCTGCCAGGCAGCAAAGGCCTTGATCGTCTCCTCGCCGGCGGCCGAAGCGGGCGCGGCAGTGGCGGTGACACCGATCAACAGGCAGGCCCACAGGCCGCAGGCGCGTAGCGATACCATCATCCCCTCCTCAGTCGAAATTGATGTAGACGGCGTCCCCACCCAGGGAGAGCGCCAGACCGGTCCGCTTGGCCTTGAGTTCGAGCACTACGCCTTTGGTGTTCTGCAGCCAGAGCTGGCCGGTGCTCATCGAGCCGACCGCGATGCCGTAGCGCGCCTGTACATAGCCGCCGGCGAAATCGTTGATGTTCTTGAGATTGTAGACGGTGCCGGTGGCTTCCATCCTGGACACGCCGATTCCCCCGATGCCCAGGCCGCCGATCGAGAAGCTGTATTTTTGGCCGCCCACGGTCAGCGTGCCGCCGCCCAGGTTGCCGCTGCCGATGAAGGCGATCTGCACCTGTTCGACGGTCAGGGTGCCGGAGCGGACGAGATCGTCGGCGGCCGACGCCGCCATGCCCGCGCTCGACAGGACAAGCAGGGCGACCGCGGCCGCCAGGCGCGCGCAAATCCACGCCGGAATGCGACCAAGTACGGCCAGCCACCGCCGACCGGCAGGTTGAAGGGAGCCACAATCGCGGGGGAACACGAATGCGGCTCCCTTCGCCACCGAGGGCGCGGTGGCAAGCCTGGTCGGAGAGGGAAGCTCCGTCCAGCTTCGATCGGCGTCCGGAGTTCCGGCCCGTGCCCCCATGGCATTATCCTTATCGCCGTCGGTTGGGGTCGTAGGCGGCCAGGAGCTCATATTTCAGGTCCCTTTCCAGCTGCTTGATCAGGGTTCGATACTCGTACATGCGATCCCCATCTTGGGGGTGGTTGCGATGCTCCAGCAGACCCAGCGCCTCGACCGCCAAGCCGTACTCCTCGCACATGTCGCGGAACGTCCCATTGCTGAGCGCCAGCCGCGAAATCTCCTCGCCCCAGTCCGGGAAGAGCTTGCGAACCAAAGCGACGTACGTCTTGGCTGACGGCAATGCTGTCGTCCTAAACTGATGGCTTCGGTGGTTACCCTCTCGATCCGAATTCATCGCGCAAGCAGGAAGGTTGGCCGCTGGACATGGCCCCACAGTGCGCAAGGGCGCGGTCGGCAAGAAGTACGTTACGGTAACTAACTACCTGTGGAGAGCGTCGGTAAGAAGGACCGCGTGGCCTGCGGCGTGGAAACCTTCTCAAGATTGATTCGAATTACGGCGACTACGTAAGACCGCCGGCCTGAGGCCCGGTATTTCGAGAACATGGCTCGAAACCTCACCTTCCACGAGCACTGCCACCACGTGGGGGAATGACTGATTGCAGATCAGGCCTTGTCCACCTGTTCTTCCATCAGCCTGTCCGCTGTCATCACGGCGGACTCGAGTTGTGCATCCCAGTCCTTCAGATTTCGCTCTGCAGTCTTGAAATAGGCGGTGCGCTTGATGCCCCACATCAGCAACCAATTAATGAACCTTCCGACCGGCCGCATCGGCCGGTCGAAGTCGAAGATCAGCACGACACGCTCCTGGTCGGTGTTGTTCCGCACCTCGTGACGGTAGAAGTCATCGAACACCACACATTTTCCCTGCTGCCAGATCACCTTGGAGTCGCCCACCCGCATGAAGCAATCCTCCGCGCGGTCGGGTATTTTGAGACCCAGATGAGTGCGCAGGACCGTCTTGGTGATGCTGCGATGTGCTGGAATGTGATAGCGCGGCGCCGGAATGGAGAACCACGCGGAGCGAAGGCCGGGAACCATGCGCTACAGGCGACTCGTCTCGGGGCATCTGGCGCAGTTGCGCACACTAGGCACTCCGAAGCCGTACAAGAGGAATACCTTCCAGCTGTCGCCCTTGGAGATGTATTTCTGATCGGGCGATATCTTGTGGAAGGGCGGCAGCTTTTCGCGATCCAGCAGCACCTGGTCGAGCTCGCGGGCGATGAGCTGCCAGTTGGCTTCGATCGTGGCCAAGGACGCGAATTCGCTCGAGTCATATACCGGCCTGTCCGGTACCAGGCTCTGCTTCGAGACCAGCCTGGCCGTGGCCATGATGAACCGGCGGCCTGTGTGCTTGACCGCGAGATGACGGCGCTCAGAGAATGTATCAAGGAATGACATGGCGACGCTGACGCTATTCTTAGCCTTCAGTGGAATGCCAATCAACGGCTGCAGCCGAAGTTCCGAATGACCGGGACTGCGGGCCGGACCTGGTCGGCCCGCGCGACATCGGTATCCGCGCTTGCCTGTGCCATGTTGATATGCCCGTCCTGGCGAATTCGGCACCCGCTACGCCGCCGATGCCTTCGGGAGTCTTGCTGGGTGCGCGTCCCGCGATACTCGGCCGCCTGGCCTCTATGTCCCTTCCGACGTCCGCCCGTAGCGGTCCTCGAAGCGCTCGATGTCGTCCTCGCCGAGATAGCGGCCGGTCTGCACCTCGATGACGATCAGCGGCTCGCTGCCGGCATTCTCCAGCCGGTGCCTGGCGCCGGCGGGGATGTAGGTCGACTGGTCGCGGCCGAGCGTGAGCGTCTCCCCGTTGCGGGTCACGCGCGCCTCGCCTTCCACCACCACCCAGTGCTCGCTGCGGTGCTGGTGCTTCTGCAGCGAGATGCAGGCGCCGGGCTTCAGCGACAGGCGCTTGATCTTGTGGTCGCTGCCTTCCTCCAGCACGGTGTAGCTGCCCCACGGGCGATGCACCGTGCGGTGCAGCTTCTGCGTCTCGTGGCCCTCGGCGCGCAGGCGGTCGGTGATGCGCTTCACGTCCTGCGCGCGGCTGGCATGCGCGACCAGCAGCGCGTCCTCGGTGTCGACGATCAGCAGGTCCTCGACCCCGACCGCGGCGGTCAGGCGGTGCCCGCTCTGGATGAAGGTGTTGCGCGTGTCGAGCGCGAGCGCGCGCCCGACGATGCGGTTGCCCTCGGCATCCGGCGCGATCAGCTCGCTGACCGCGCGCCAGGATCCGATGTCGCTCCACTCGAAGCTCGCCGGCACCATGGCGACGCGCCGCGAGCGCTCGATCACCGCGTAGTCGACCGAGATGTCGTCGAGCGCCGCGAAGCTCTCGGGCGCGAGCTCGATCGTCTGCGAGGCGGGATCAAGCCGCACCTTGCGTTCGCGCGCTTCGGACCAGGCGGTAGCGGCAGCGGCCGCCAGCGCGGGTTGATGGCTCTCCAGCTCCTCCAGGTAGAGGTCGGCCCGCATGCAGAAGATGCCGGCGTTCCAGTAGTGCGCGCCGTCGAGGATGTAGCGCGCGGCGACGTCCGGCGCGGGCTTTTCCTTGAACTTGGCGGCAGCGAAGCCGCCGCCGACCGGACGCGCCCGGTCGATCTCGATATAGCCGTAGCCGGTCTCGGGATAGATCGGGCGGACGCCGAAGGTCGCGATCCAGCCCTGCTGCGCCAGCGCGGCGGCGGCGGTGACGTCGTTCTGGAACGCGTCCTGAGGCACGATGAGATGATCGGCCGCGATCGCCAGCAGCACCGTATCGCCGCCCCAGCGCTCGCGCGCGAACCAGGCCGCCATGGCGATCGCCGGCGCGGTGTTGCGCCCGACCGGCTCCAGGATCGAATGCAGGGTGCCGGCGGCGCCGCTCGCCACGAACTCATCCTGGCACTGGAAGGCGTAGTCGCGATTGGTCACCAGCAGCATGCCGGGCGTGTCCTGGAGCGCGCCGGCGCGTTCGAAGGCGGCGCACAGCAGCGAGCGCCCGTCGGGCAGGCGCAGGAACGGTTTGGGATAGAGCGCACGGGAGACCGGCCAGAGCCGGCTGCCGGATCCGCCGGAAAGGACGACTGGAAGTATCTTCACCGCGAGATCCCTAGAACGAAGTCCTAGCTACTCCCTTCGCCCTGCCGCGTCAACGACCCGGCCGGCAGGTCCGGAAGCCCCCTGGAATCCCCGATGGAATCCTTGTGCCGCCCCGGCAAGCGTGTTAATGGCGGGCCGAGTGGCGGGCTGGGAAATAATGTCTCAAAAAACTGCGTTCATCACCGGCATTACCGGGCAGGACGGCTCCTATCTGGCCGAGCTCCTGCTGGCGAAAAATTACCGGGTGCACGGCCTGGTGCGCCGCAGCTCCAGCAGCAACACCGCCCGCATCCAGCACCTGCTCGGGCCCGAGGGCGCGGCCGACGGTGAGCTCACGCTGCACCACGGCGACATGACCGACACCACCGCGCTCACGCGCCTGGTGGAGGAGATCCGGCCGGACGAGATCTACAACCTCGCTGCCCAGAGCCACGTGGCGGTCAGCTTCGATTCGGCCGATTACACCGCCAACGTCGACGCGCTCGGCACGCTCCGGCTGCTGGAGGCCCTGCGCACCGCCGGCCTCGTCAGGAACACGCGCTTCTACCAGGCCTCCACCTCCGAGCTCTACGGCCTGGTGCAGGAGACGCCGCAGCGCGAGACCACGCCGTTCTATCCGCGCAGCCCCTATGCGGTCGCCAAGCTCTACGCCTACTGGATCGTGCGCAACTACCGCGAGGCGCACGGCCTGCACGGCTCCAACGGCATCCTGTTCAACCACGAGAGCCCGCGCCGCGGCGAGACGTTCGTGACCCGCAAGATCACGCTGGCGGTCGGCCGCATCGCGCGCGGCTCGCGCCAGCCGCTGCAGCTCGGCAACCTCGATGCCAGCCGCGACTGGGGCCATGCCCGCGATTTCGTCGAAGGCATGCAACTCATCCTGCAGCAGCCGAAGCCCGACGACTACGTGCTGGCGACCGGCGAGACGCACACGGTGCGCGAGTTCGTCGAGCTGGCGTTCGGGCAGATCGGGCGCAGCATCCAGTGGTCGGGCAAGGGCGAAGCGGAGCAGGGCCTGGACGCCAGGACCGGCGAGGTGCTGGTCGAGGTCGACCCGAAGTTCTATCGGCCGGCGGAGGTGCAGTTCCTGCTCGGCGACCCCAGCAAGGCCAAGCGCGAACTCGGCTGGGCGCCGAAGACGCCGTTCGCCGCGCTGGTCGAGGAG
>DATFDU010000419.1:0-11169 GCA_035251915.1 Dongiaceae bacterium
GCTGCATGCGCATCGCGCGATCCTGGGCGAGGGGCCGACCTGGCGGCCGCGCGAGAACGCGCTCTACTGGATCGACCTGCGCGCGCCGGCGATCTTCCGCTACGATGGCGCCAGCGGCCGCAACGAGACGCTGCCGATCCAGCTGGGCGACCGCCTCGGCGCGATGGTTTTCACCACCAACGGCCGCATGGTCGCGGCGGATCGTGCCGGGCTGCATCTCATCGAGCACGGCCAGCGCCGAACGCTGGCCCATCCGGATGCCGACCGGCCGCTCAATTGCTTCAACGATGCCAAGGCGGATGCGCAGGGCCGGCTGTGGTCCGGCGGCGCCGACACCAGGGACACCGATGCCAGCGGCAGTCTCTGGCTGTTCGACGCCAAGGCCAAGGCGCGCAAGGTCGACAGCGGCTTCATCTGCTCCAACGGCCCGGCCTTCAGTCCCGACGGCCGGCGCGCCTATTTCACCGATTCATACGCATTCGAGATCTGGTGCTATGACATCGATCCCGCGACCGGCGACGTCGGCCCGCGCCGGAGCTTCGCCAAGATTCCGCAAGAAGACGGCTATCCCGACGGCATGACGGTCGATGCCGAGGGGTTCCTGTGGAACGCCCACTGGGACGGCTGGCGCGTCACGCGCTACGACCCGGACGGCCGCATCGACCGCGTGCTCCGGGTGCCGGTGCCGAAGCCGACCTCCATCGCGTTCGGCGGCCCGGACATGAAGCGCCTCTACATCACCAGCGCGTCGCTCGACATGACGCCGCAGCAGCTGGCCGAGGCGCCGTGGTCCGGCTGCCTGATGGCGTGCGACCTCGACATCGCCGGCCGCCTCGACCACGACTACGCGCTCGAGAGCTAACCCGGACGGTCGCCGGTGATGCGCTGTTTGAGCGAACGCAGCTTGCTGCGGAGGTGCGGGCCGAGCATGGATTTTGCGCGTTGCGTCAGGCGGTCCGACAGGGGCAGCGGATTGATCGGGTATTTCAGCAGGCGCGGCTCCAGGATTCGAATGGCTTCGCGCTGCGCTGCGCCCTGGCGCCGCCTGGCCGCATCCGGCTGCAGCAGCAGATCGAAGATCCAGAGGCAGTTGGCCGGATTGAACGTGGTGCTCTCGACCAGATCGGCAGTGCGCTGGGTATTCGCGTTCCAGACGCCCAAGCGCTGGTCGAGGTAGAACCGGTCGCGCCAATCGTGCGCCAGCGGCACCGGATCCGACAGCGTTTCAACCCAGGCATGCATCGCATCGCGCCAGGAATCGAGCGGTACCGGCCGCCAGCTCGACTCATGCGCGAACGCCTGCAGGATCTGGTCGGCAGTGGGGCGGCGGTCGCTCAGCCCGGCGCGCGTGAAGCGGTTCCAGAAGAAGCATCGACCCACTTCAAAGCACGTGCCGTTCGCGGATGTCCGGTCGCGATCGCCGTCTCTCCCGCGCTCGAAGCGCGCAAGGTGATCGAAGCTCGGATGACTCGTTGCACCGTCCATGTGCTCCGCGATGACGGCCGCCCTCGCCTTCGCGTCCGCATCGTCGACCGGCGCCAGGGTCCGGAAGGCGTGCGGCAGGCCGACCGCTGCGGCCAGGCGCGGCGGCAGCACGCGGTCACGCCGGCTCATGAACGGGAAGCTGATGGTGTAGGGTCGCACGTCGATCTTCGCGGCGCAGGCCGCGGCCAACACCGTCCGCGTATCCAGCCCCGCCGTCAGGCCGACGAGCTTTTCGGCGAATGCGCTGCGGCCCCAATTGAGCATGACGATCCTGAGCGCGTCGGCGAGCGTTTCGAATGCACCGCTCAGGTCCCTGTTGGGCCTGGCCATGCGGACCGGCCGGATCGAACCGTCGCGCGGATCGATCGCGCGCTGGGGCAGCAGGATGCGGATGCCGTCTCGGGTGGTGAGCGGCGCGGGAATCCAGTCCATGCCCTTCGCAGCCGTGACCTGCCACGGAATGCGCGGCAGCGACGGTATGCCGGGCAGGTGGTCGCTCAGCAGGGCCGGGCTGTTCGACAGCCAGAGTTCCCCGCTGACCATCCGGTAGTTGACGGCGAGGCTGCTTGAAGCATCCGGCCAGCAGCGCTCCGGCGAGATCAGCAGCCACTTGCCGGCCCAATAGCCGGTCCACGTCTCGATCTCGCTCGAGTCCCTGGCCCCGAACGCCGCGGCAAGCGAGTCCACGATCGCGTCTGCCGGCACGGCCAGCCCGATGAGCCAGAAGAGCCGATCGTCTCGCGATCGCAGCCGCTGCACGGCGAGCCTGGGGCAATGGGAGAGGATGAGGCCATCGTCGATCGGCGCGGTGACCCAATCCGGACGGATGCGAACCGCAGCGGGTCCGAGGACATACTGTTTCTGATGGGCAACCAGCGATGCCATAGCGTCCCGCGCCAGCTCGAGCGTCGCACTTGCTATAGCGGGTCCGTTGCTCCGGCAGCAAATTATTCGTGACACAAGCCCGGTGGCCATGGATCGAACCGGTGAACAGTGCGTTCCCTATTGACTGCTTGTCTGACCGGCCGTTCGCGGCCAGATGGAAGGGACGCAGAACAGGAGGATCGCATGGGCTTGCTGGTCGAGGGCAAATGGCAGTCGGACGCCGGTCGCTGGGCCGATTCCAGGGGCCGGATGCAGCGTCCCCAATCCACGCTGCGCAACTGGATCACGCCCGACGGCAGCCCGGGCCCGACCGGTCGCGGCGGCTTCAAGGCGGAGGCCGGGCGCTACCACCTCTACATCGCGCGCGCCTGCCCGTGGGCGCATCGCACCGCCATCTTCCGCGAACTCAAGGGCCTGCAGGACATGATCGACCTGTCGGTGACGCATTGGCTGATGCTGGAGAACGGCTGGACCTTCGCGCCCGCGCCGGGTGTCATCCCCGACACCGTGAACCACGTTCGCTATCTCTACGAGCTCTATGCCAGGAGCGAGCCGGGCTACAGCGGCCGTGTCACGGTTCCCGTCTTGTGGGACAAGAAGACATCGCGCATCGTGAACAACGAATCCGCTGACATCATCCGCATGCTGAACAGCGCGTTCGACGGGATCGGCGCGAAGCCGGGCGACTACTATCCGGAGGAGCTGCGCGTTGAGATCGACGCCGTCAACGAGCGCGTCTACGACACGCTCAACAACGGCGTCTACAAGGCCGGTTTCGCCGGCAGCCAGGAAGCCTATGACGAGGCCGTGGCGCCGGTGTTCGAAACGCTCGATTGGCTCGAAGAGAAGCTGTCACGCGCGGACCATCTCGTCGGCAACCGCCTGACCGAAGCGGACTGGCGCCTGTTCACCACGCTGCTGCGCTTCGACCCGGTCTATCACACGCACTTCAAGTGCAACCTGAAGCGCCTGGTCGACTACCCCGCGCTCTGGGCCTACGCGCGCCGGCTCTACCAGCATCCGGCGGTGGCGCCGACGGTGAACTTCGACCACATCAAAGGCCATTACTTCCAGAGCCACCGCTGGATCAATCCGACCGGCATCGTGCCCAAGGGCCCAATCGTGGACTTCAGCGCGCCCACCTAACGCTCACTCCTGTCACCCCGGCCAAGCTGCGCAGCGGCGCAGAGCCGGGACCCATGCGTCCCATCAGCGTTGCGGAAGTATCGTATGGGCCCCGGCTCACCGCCTTACGCTTCGCGTGCGGCGCTGTCCGGGGTGACAGGGGAAGAAGAGAGCGGCGGCGCTACATCACCACTGCGGGTTCTTCACCGTCGCCAGCTTGATCAGATGGTCGACGATGTCGGCGGTCTTCACTTTGACCACGTGCGGGTTCTCGCCGCGCAGGGTCTGCTCCATCAGCAGCCGGCTTTCGACATTCGCCAGCTTCACCTTGACGATGCCGGGCGCCTTCCTGATGCCGGGATAGTAGTTGGGATCGACCAGCTTCTCCTTGGCGCCCACCCGCGCCAGGACAGCCGCTTCGTCCTCGTCGATCTCGGCCTGCTTCGACAGCTTCCAGTCGGCATGTCCGGCATGCGCGCCGGCGATGAGCTCTTCGACCGCCGCTTCAGCTGTGCCGTCGGTCACGCCGATCTTGTAGCAATGCTTGGTGAGGCCGTGGTCGGCGCCCCAGTTGGCCAGCCCCTTGCTGCTCGCCACATAGACCGTTGCCATCGCGCTATTCCGGGAAAAGTTCGTGCCGGCGCGAGTTGACCGCGTTGTCGGCGCCGCGTCAATCGGCTGGTGTGATCAGCCGAGCAGCTCGGCCACGCGGCTTTCGAGCTTCGCGACCAGCTCGGCGCCGACCTTGCCGCCGTCGCCCTTGATGCCCTTGGTCAGGATCAGCTCGAGGGCGTCGAGGTGCGACTTGACGAGGTCGAGATGCTTGCTCTCGTAGCTGCGCGCGCGGTCGCGGGTGAGGGCGCACAGCGAATGGCCGATCTTGGTGACGAGCGGGAAGCCGAACGAGGTGCCTTGGCCCTTGAGGTCGTGGCCGGCCCGGAACAGCGCGTCGACCTGGGGCGCCCGGCCAGCCGGATCGTCGATCGCGGCGGCGAGCGCCATGCGCGCCTTGGCAACGTCGGCCAGTGCCCAGGTCGCATAGTCCTGGGCCAGGTTGGCGACCGCCTTTTCCGCCCGGGCGAGGGTGGTCGCGATGTTCCCTTCGCCGCTTTCATCGGCGTCCGGCTTGTTCGAGTTGGCGGGCATCGGCACGAGCGTGACCATTCTTCCAGACTGTTCCCGGAAGCTTAAACAACCGTGAAGCCAATGTTTACAGCTGAAATCTATCCCTAAGGATATAGGCGGGAATGTCACAGCCGCCGCGGCAGCCAGGTCGCGGCAACGCCGACCACCACCGCCAGCAAGCCGGCAAACACGAACACGGCGCGGAAATCGAACATCGTCAGCAGCACGGCATAGATCGCGGAGGGAATGAACTCCGCGGTATCCACATAGGTGCGAAACACGGTCGCCAGCTGCGGCAGCTCGCGCGGCCGTGCGAAGCGCATGAAGGGGATATTGCCGAGCGAATCCAAGGCGACGATGAAGGTGGCGGCCAGCAACAGCAGCAGGCAGAACATCACCGGCCGGTCATAGAGCAGGATGAGGCCGATGGTGAGCGCGCCGCCGCCCCAGAAGGCGCCGATGATCGGCCGGCGGATGCCGAGCCGCTGCGCTACCATCCTGACCAGCGGCGACAGGCCGAGCAGCAGGTTGCCGACACCGACCAGCCAGCCGGCCCAGCTTTCGTCGATCCCGTGATCCTGCAGATAGAGCGCGGGGTAGGTGAAGAACATCGACCACCAGGCGGAGCGTCCGAACACGATCAGCCAGCTGAGGCGCAGCCGCTTCTGCGCGGCGAAGCGCCAGATCATGGTCAGCGGGTTGCGCGGCGGCGGCGTCGATTCGACGCTGGGCTTCGCCAGCTTCAGGCGTCGGAAATACAGGATGAGGCCGAAATGGATAACGATCGAGATCACCGCGGGCGCGGCGATGCCGTACCGCTCATAGAGCTCGATCCCGATCACCGGGCCGAAACCCCAGGCGATGCAGCTGGCGAACAGGCGCAACGTCTCCGACCGCACCAGGTTGGCGCGCGGAATGAAGTCGACGATGAACAGGATCAGACACACGCTGCCGATGACGCCGCTCAACGCACGGCCGAGCATGCCGAGGCCGAGGCCCGGAATGGTCGAGGTCGCAAGACCCGCCATGCCGATCACGCAGCATAGGATGCCGATGACGTAGGTCGCGTTGCGCCCCAGGCGATGGATGACGAACGGCGTCAGGAACGTTCCGAAGAAGCTGACCATCGCCACCGCCGAATAGGTGGTGCCGACATAGGAATCGGCATTGTCCGCCGCGAATTCCTTGTAGAGGGAGTAGGCGTGCAGCGGAATGACGGTGGCGGTCAGGGCGCGCGCTGCGGAATCCAGCGCATAGATCGCGGCAAATGCCGTCGGGCCCGGAACCAGCAGGGCCGACGACGACGCGACGGGTGGGGAAGCCATGAGCGGAGCGGCGACTCGAAATGGACCGGCGCATCCTAATGCGCCGCGTGCAGGCTGACCAGGGTCGCGATGGGTGGATATCCATGCGGAAGCCTCATAGACTGCATGACATGAACGAGGCCGGACGGCACGACCCACGGCATCCCGATCTGTTGCGCCTACTCGACTACTGGCGCCGCCAGCGCGGCGCGCGCACCTTTCCGCGGCGCGCGGACATCGACGCCGTCGATCTCGGCTTCATGCTGGCGCGGATCGCCTTGACCGAGGTGCACGAGGATCCGCGCCGCTACCGGCTGCGCGTGGTCGGATCGTGGTGGGCACAGCTGTCGGGCTTCGAACTGACCGGAAGCTGGGTTGACGATTGGCCGCAAGCCAACCTGCGCAAGCTCACCATCGATACCTATGAAGCCGTGATCGCCGCCCGTGCGCCGCTGTGCGCCCGGCGCGACGCCTGGGTCGACGAGAAGCGTCTGAGCTACGAGATCCTGCTGCTGCCGCTTTCGGAAGACGATGCGCGCATCTCGATGATCGTGACCGGCATCGGGCCCGGCTAGGGGCGCGCCTCGCTCACCGCTCCTCAGTCTGTCATCCCCGGCGGGCGGCGCAGCCGCGCGACCCGGACCCATGGAATGGTTCAGAGCGCGCGGATAGTGCCCATGGGTCCGGGTCGCGCTTCGCTTGCCCGGGACGACAGTTGAAAGTTGGCGCGCATTTGCGTCCCCCCGCCCAATCTCCTAACCTCCTTCCCAAAAGGGGAGACCGCATGACCGAAGACCTCTACCGCCTGACCGCGCTCGAATGCGTGCGCCGCTTGCGCGCCGGCGACCTGACGCCGCTCGACCTGATCGACGCCGTGGAGCGCCGCGCCGCCCAGGTCAACAGCGCGGTCAATGCGCTGGTGACGCCGTGCTACGACCGCGCGCGCGCGCATGCGCGCCGGCTGATGAAGCTCCCCGCGCCGGAGCGCGGCCTGCTCGCCGGCCTGCCGGTCGGCATCAAGGATCTCAATCCGGTCGCGGGTGTGCGCACCACCTTCGGCTCGCCGATCTTCGCCGACAACGTGCCGGAGGTGTCCGACCTGATGGTGCAGACCATCGAGGCCAATGGCGGCATCGTCGTCGGCATGACCAACACGCCGGAGTTCGGCGCCGGCGCCAACACCTTCAACGAGGTGTTCGGCGAGACGCGCAATCCCTGGAACCCCGCGCTCAACGCCGCCGGCTCGTCGGGCGGCTCCGCGGCGGCGCTCGCGACCGGCATCGTATCGCTGGCCAGCGGGTCCGATCTCGGCGGCTCCCTGCGCACGCCCGCCAGCTTCTGCTCGGTCGTCGGCTTCCGCCCCAGCCCGGGCCGCGTCGCCAACGGCCCGGGCGAGCAGCGCTTCAACGATCTCTCGGTCGAAGGCCCGATGGCGCGCAATGTGCTCGACGTCGCCTTGTTCCTCGATGCGATGAGCGGCTGGCGCGTCGAGGACCCGATCTCGCTGCCGCGGCCGCCCGAGCCCTTCCTCGCCGCTGCGCAACGCAAGCGCAAACCGAAGCGCGCCGCCCTCGCCATCGATCTCGGCGGCGCGACGCCGGTGGACCAACCGACCCGCGCCGTCGTGCGCCAGGCGGCAGACAAGCTCGCGGATGCCGGCATCGAGATCGTGGAGGCGAGCCCCGATTTCTCCGGCGCGATGGAGACCTTCCACGTGCTGCGCGGCCTCAGCTACGTCGCCAACACGCGCGCGCTGCTGGAACGCCACCGCGACAAGCTGAAGCCCGACGTGATCTGGAACGTCGAAGCGGGCATGGCGCTGACCGCCGAGCGCATCGCCAAGGCGCAGCTCTACCGCTCGCGGCTCTATGGCGAGATGGCTGCCTTCCTCCAGCGATACGATTTCCTCCTGACGCCCGCCGCCTGCTGCGCGCCCAACCCGATCGAGGAGCGCTGGGTGCGCGAAGTCGACGGCCACCGGTTCGAGAATTACATCGGCTGGCTGACGCTGCCCGCCTGCATCACGCTTACCACCTGCCCCGCGATCAGCATCCCCGCCGGCTTCACCGGCGATGGCCGCCCGGTCGGTATCCAGCTGGTCGGCGCGCCGCGCGGCGATGCGGAGGTGCTCTCAGCCGCCGCGGCGATCGAGGACATCCTCGGCATGAGGGACGCTGTGCCGATCGATCCAAAGCCGGCCAAGCCGCTGAAGGCGGGATGACCGGTCCCGACGTCCACATCGATCTGCATCTGGTGCTGCTGCGGGACGGCTGTATCCTGATGGGAGAGCGGCGCAACGTGGAATTCGGGGCAGGGCAGTATCATGTCCCGGCGGGTCATCTGGAGGCGGGCGAGACGATCATCGACGGCATCATCCGCGAGGCCTCCGAGGAAACCGGCATCACGCTGGCGCCCGCCGACCTCGATCTTGCCTATGTCATGCATTTCCGCGGCGCGTCCGATCGGCTGTCGCTGTTCTTCACGGCCAAGAGCTGGCAGGGCGAGATCGAGACGCGCGAGCCGGACAAGTGCGCTGGCTGGCAATGGCTGCCGCTGGCCGCGCTACCGGCCAACATCCTGCCCTATGCCCGGCAGGCAATCGCCGATCTCACATCCGGAAAGCGTGTCGGCGTGTTCGGCTGGTCGTGAGAGGGCGCGGCGCCGGCTTCCGGCAACCAGCGCCAGCTGCTAGCATCGGCGCATGGCCGGACCAAGCCCGACAGCTCCCATTCGCGACGCCGACGATGCGCCGATCCCGTACATGGCGCGGACGCGCGACTACTACCGCGCGCTCGGCTATGAGGAAGCGTATCGCTGGGCGCACTTTGCCGACGTGCCCTTCACGCCGCTGCGCAAGCCGCTGAAGGAGTGCCGCATCGGCCTGGTGACGACGGCCGCACTCTACGACCCCGCGCGCGGCGAGCAAGGACCTCGCGCGCCGTACAATGCGGCGGCGAAGTTCCACCGCGCCTATGCGCATGCGATCGATGGCACTCCCGACGTGCGCATCGCGCATGTCACCTACGACCGCACCCACACCACCGCGGAAGATCAAAACAGCTGGTTCCCGCTCGTGCAGCTGAAGCGCGCCGCTGCCGACGGGTGCATCGGCAGCGTGTCGCCGCGCTTCTACGGCGCGCCCACCACCCGCAGCCAGCGCAGCACGCTGGAGCGGGACGCACCCGACATCCTCGCTTTCATGCGCGAAGACAAGGTCGACGCCGCCGTGCTGGTGCCGAACTGCCCGGTCTGCCACCAGACCATCAGCCTCACCGCGCGCCATCTCGAGGCCGCCGGCATCCCGACCGTGATCATGGGCGCTGCCCGGGACATCGTGGAGCATGCCGGCGTCCCGCGCTTCCTGTTCAGCGATTTTCCGCTCGGCAACGCCGCCGGCAAGCCGCATGATGCGGCCTCGCAAGCGGCGACGCTCGATCTCGCGCTCGAGCTGCTTGCGAACGCGGCAGCGCCGCGCACGACCGAGCAATCGCCGCAGCGCTGGTCCGATGAGCCGAGCTGGAAGCGCGACTTCGACAATATCGAGACGCTGACACCAGTTGATCTGGCTCGCCTGCGCGCTGAGCATGAGCAGCACCGCGCCATCGCCCGCGCCGGCTGCACCGTGGTCCCTGATCGAGAAGGAGAGCCGCCGTGAGGATAGAAGGCCGGTGCCACTGCGGAACTCTCAAATATGTTGCGGAGGTCGATCCCGACAAGGTCGAGGTCTGCCACTGCACCGACTGCCAGACCTTGTCCGGCTCCGCCTTTCGCGTGGTGGTGCCGGCGCAGCCCGGCAGCTTCAAGCTGGTGTCGGGCGAGCCGAAGACCTACGTGAAGACAGCAGAAAGCGGCAACCGGCGGGTGCAGGCGTTTTGCCCTAACTGCGGCACCTCGCTCTACGCCCATGCGCTCGCGGGCGACCCGCACATCCGCCCGCCGATCGTCGGCCTCAGGGTCGGCGCCATCGTGCAGCGCGACCAACTGCCGCCCAGAACACAGTATTGGACGCGCTCGCGCCAGCATTGGGTGACGGAGTTGGCAGCGCTGCCGGAAGTCGAGAAGGAATGAGGGCGCCCGTCTGTTATTCGATTTCCCCGACCACGCGCGACGACCACGGGCACCAGCGCCGTCCGGGCAGGAACGCGTCGCCGACCTCGGCCAGATGCTCTTCGACATAGCTGGTCGCGGCATCGCACACCTCGATCGACATCTCGGCGAACGAGATCGAGGCCGGATCGAGGTGGAAGCTCCAGGGCGCGTTGTATGGCACGGCCTCCGCAACCACGAGGCCGGTCACATGCTTTGATGGCGCCTCCTCACTCGCCATGGCGCGCGCCTCGGCAATGGTGGCGGGATCGGTCAAGGCGATGACGAACGTGTCCGCCTCGGTTGGGCCGGCCACCTTGAAGTAGCCGGTCCCCGGCTGATCCCTTCCGCTCTGGCATCCGGACAAGACAATCATTGTTGCGAGCAGCAGCGTTCGTTTCACATCGCCTCCCGATCTCTCGCTTGCGCATTGCGCAGGAACACGATCCGCGCCTTGCCGTAGCGCCGCTCGCCCTCGACCGCCAGCGTCTTGCCCTCAGGCACCTGGTCGCGCACACCTGTCTCCGCGACGATCAGCGCGCCGGGGGCGATCCAGCCCGCCTTGTCCAGCGCGGTGAGCGCCGGCGCGAGCAGGCCTTGACCGTAGGGTGGATCGAGGAACACCAGCGAGCAGGGAGCATAGCGCGGCTGCGCCGGCGGCGGGCTGAGCGCATTGCAAGAGAAGACCAGCGTTCGCGCATTCTCGCGGCAGGCGCTGATGTTGCGCTTCAGCGCATCGAGCGCGGGCCTGGCCAGCTCCATCGCGACCAGGCTCGCCGCGCCGCGCGACAGCGCCTCGAGACCGAGCGCGCCGGAGCCGGCGAACGCGTCGAGCACACTCGCGCCTTCGACCGCGTCGAAGCGGTGGATCAGCATGTTGAAGATCGCCTGGCGCGCGCGGTCGGAGGTCGGGCGGACGTCGGTGCCTTCCGGCACGGTCAGCCTGATGCCCTTGTGCGCGCCCGCCTCAATGCGCATGGCGCTTCGGTTTGTTCCGGCGCTCGCCGCGCGGCTTGTCAGCCCGAGCCTTCTCGCGTGGGCGCTCACCATGCGGTGCTTGCTTCAGCTTGAGCTGTCCGCTCACCTTATGCACTTTGCTGCCGCCGAGCTGCTCACGCAGCACCTTGGCCGGCACTTCCTCGATGTCGCCCGGGTTGAG
>DATFDU010000420.1:0-7438 GCA_035251915.1 Dongiaceae bacterium
GAACGGCTTGCCCGACGGCTCCCAGGCCTTGGTGTAGGCGTCGGTGAACACCACCTTCTCGTTCTTCGCCACTTCCAGGATGACGCCGGGATTGGGGTATTCCTGGCCCTCCGGACTGCGCATGACGATCAGGCTGCTGCCGCCCGGGCGCAGGTCCATCTCGGCGTGGGTGACGGTCCAGGGCAGCGGCGCGAACCACTTCTTCATCAAAGCTGGCTCGGTCCAGCAGCGGAACAGCTTTTCCCGCGGCGCGTCGATCAGGCGGGTCAGGACCAGCTCGTGACCGGGGTTCTGGGCGGCATTGGCGTTACACATGGTCGGCTCCTCGTTTCGGCTCTCTGTTCCTAGGACGAACCGAGCGGCGAGGTTCCGACAAGCCCTCAGACTTTTTTTGCGGCCGGCGCGTTTTCCTGCTGCAGGCGGTCGAGCTGCAGGCGGATATGCGCTGCTTCCGCCGCGTTGTTGGCGAGGGCGATGGCGCGGTCGAAAGCGATGCGGGCTTCCTCGCTGCGCCCCAGTTTCTGCAGCATCGCGCCTTTCACGCCGAAGAAATAGAAATAGCCCGACAGGGCTCCGGCCAACGGCTCGATCATGGCGAGGGCCGCTGCGGGCCCTTGGGCCTTGGAGACCGCGACCGCGCGGTTGAGCGTGACCACCGGCGAGGGCGTGAGCCGCTCGAGCGTGGCGTAGAGCAGATCGATCTGCGGCCAGTCGGTGTCTTCCGGCCGGGCAGCGCGGGCGTGTAAAGCGGCGATGGCGGCCTGAACCAGATAGGCACCGGGCCGGCGATGGCGCATCGCCTTGTCGATCAGCGCCAGGCCTTCGGCGATCATCTCCTGGTCCCACCTGGTGCGGTCCTGGTCCTCCAGCAGGATGATGCTGCCGTTGCTATCGAACCGTGCCGCGGCGCGCGCATGCTGCAGCAGCATCAGTGCCAAGAGGCCCATGATCTCCGGCTCGCTGGGAAAGAGCCGCAGCAGCAGGCGGGCCAGGCGGATCGCCTCCTCGCACAACGGCGCGCGCAGCGGCAGCTCGCCGCCGGTCGCCGAATAGCCCTCGTTGAAGACGAGGTAGACCATGCCGGCAACCGCGCCCAGCCGCTCCGACCGCTCCGGCGCGCCGGGCGTCTCGAACGGCACCTCGGCCTTGGCGATGCGCGCCTTGGCCCGCGTGATGCGCTGCTCCATCGCGCTTTCGCTGACCAGGAAGGCGCGCGCGATCTGTGCCACCGTCAATCCGGAGACCACGCGCAAGGCGAGCGCGATCTGCTGGGTCGCCGGCAGCTCCGGGTGGCAGCAGATGAACAGCAGCCGCAGGATGTCGTCGCGATAGTGCGAGTCGTCCAGCCGCTCGGCGAGTGCGGTCTCGGCATCGCCGAGGTCCGACAGCGAATCGTCGTCCGGCAGGGGCTTGCTCTTGGCCTGCCGGCGCACGGCGTCGATCCCGACGTTGCGACCCACCATGATCAGCCAGGCGGCGGGATCGCGCGGCGGGCCGTTGCGCGGCCAGGCATCGAGCGCCTTCAGGCAGGCGTTCTGGAACGCCTCCTCGGCGCTGTCGAGGTCGCGGAAATAGCGCAGCAACGCGCTGACCGCCCGGGGACGCGCCGAGGTCAGGGCGGCGTCGATCCAGGCGATGTCGTTCATGGCTTCAATGTTCCCGGCCGGAACTGCAGCAATGGCCGGATCTCATAGGCGCCGCCGGGGTTGGCGTTGCCGAGATCGCGCGCGAAATCCAGCGCCTCCTCCAGGGTCTCGCAGTCGACCACGTAGAAGCCGAGCAGCTGTTCCTTGGTTTCGGCGAACGGGCCGTCGATCACCACCGCCGGCTCGCGGTCCTTGCGCAGGGTGGTGGCGGCGGTGGTCGGCATCAGCCGGGCGACCGGGCCCAGCTTCCCTGCCCGGGCCATCTTCTCCTGGGCGGCGATGAGCCTCGTCATCACCACCTCTTCCTCCTGCTTGGTCCAGGAAAACACTGAATCTTCAGAGTTATAGCAGAGCACAGCATACAGCATGGGCACCTCGTTCTTTCCTAGGACGAACGAGTATGCCCGGCCCCGACAGGGGCCGGAAAGGTTTTCGGGCGACAGGCAAAGGACCGGTGTGTCGCTTTGCCAGCCCGCGGTATCTGCTATTCTTCGGACACTGGAGCACAGCAGATGAACCAGGCCCCCAAGCGCGCAGTCGCCGGCAAATGCCCCGCTCTCGACCGCGCGCGCGAACTCCATGGCCGGCGCGCCTGGGCCGACGCCTACCAGGCGTTCCTGCGCGCCGAGCAAGAAACCAGGCTCGCCGCGGAGGATATCGAACTGCTGGCCCTAGCCGCGTATTTCACCGGCCGGGACGAGGACTACCTCGCTGCGCTCGAGCGCGCCTATCACGCCTATTGCGACGCCAGGCAGCCGCTCCGCGCGGTCCGCTGTGCATTCTGGCTCGGTTTTCGCCTGCTCATGCGCGGCGAGATGGGCCGCGCCAGCGGCTGGCTTGCCCGCGGGCAGCGGCTGCTGGATCGCAACGCGCGCGAGTGCGCCGAGCGCGGCTATCTGCTGCTGACGGTGGTCGAGCAGCGTCTCGAATCGGGTGACTGCGAGGCCGCCTACGACACCGCCGCCGAGGCCGCCGCCATCGGCGAGCGCTGTCGCGATGCCGATCTGATCGCTTGTGCCCGCCATCAGCAGGGCCGCATCCGTTTGCAGCAAGGCCAGACCGAAGCCGGCCTCGCGCTGCTCGACGAGATGATGCTCGCGGTCACGGCGGACGAGCTGTCGCCCCTGGTGACGGGCCTGATGTTCTGCAGCGTGATCGCCGCCTGCCAGGAAGTCTATGCGTTCGACCGGACCCGCGAGTGGATCGCCGCCATGACGCGATGGTGCGAAGCCCAGCCCGACATGGTCGCATTCGCCGGCGTTTGCCAGGTGCATCGGGCGGAGATCATGCAGCTTCAAGGCGCCTGGCCGGATGCGATCGAGGCCGCGCAACGCGCCTGCGCGCGCTCGCAGGGCATCGACCGGCGGGCCACCGCCGCGGCGTACTACCAGCAGGCGGAGGTCCACCGGCTGAAGGGAGAGTTCGCCGCCGCCGAGGAGGCGTATCGGAACGCCAGTCAATCAGGCCTCGATCCGCAGCCCGGTTTCGCCTTGCTGCGCTGCGTGCAAGGGCGCATCGACGCGGCCGCCGCCGCCATTCGTTCCGCGGTGGGTGCGACGACCGATCGGTTGAAGCGCTTGAGCCTGCTGCCCGCCTATATCGAGATCTTGCTGGCGGCCGGTGATGTCGAAGACGCGCGCGATGCCTGCCGTGAGCTGGAAGAGCTCGCCCGGAGCTTCGATACCGGGGTGCCGGGTGCGATTGCGGCGCAGGCGCGCGGCGCGGTGGAGCTGGCCGACGGTAACGCGCGGCCCGCGATCGCTTCGCTGCGGCGAGCCTGCGATGTGTGGCAACGGATCGAGGCGCCCTACGCCGCTGCGCGCGTGCGCGTGCTGATCGGACAGGCCTGCCGTGCCCTTGGCGATGAGGACGGCGCAAATCTAGAGTTCGGTTCGGCCAGGTTGGTATTCGACCGCCTGGGCGCCGGACCGGATCTCGCACGGGTCGATGCGCTGATGAAGGGCAAATCGCATCCGCTGACGGCGCGCGAGCTGCAGGTGCTGCGCCTGGTGGCCGCGGGCAAGACCAACGCAGCCATCGCCGCCGAGCTTTTCCTCAGCGAGCGGACGATCGAGCGGCACCTCAGCAACATCTTCACCAAGCTCGACCTGTCGACACGGACCGCCGCCACCGCCTGGGCCTATGAGCACGGGCTGATCTGATCTTTGGGCCACGCATGGGTGGAATCACCCATGCCGCCGCATCCGCAAATTGGGTGGTTCCTCCGAAGCGCCGCCGCGGCCGCCGGCGCAATCTGGCGGCACATGGCAGGAGGACAGCAATGTCAGAGCAGAACAAGGCGCGGATACGGCGCGTGATCGAGGAAGTCTACAACCGCGGCGATCTCAGTGTGGTCGACGAGGTAGCAGCGAGCGATCTGGTCATCCATGCCTCGTCCCAGGACATTCGCGGACGCGAGGGCGCCAAGCAATATGTCGCAACGCTGCGCGCCGCGTTTCCGGACCTCCACTTCACCATCGAAGATCAGATCGCCGAAGGCGACCGGGTGGTCACCCGCTGGACTGCCCGCGGCACGCACCGCGGCGAATTCCAGAGCGTCCCAGCCACCGGAAAGAAAATCCGGCTCGAGGGGACCGACATCGATCGCATGGCGGACGGCAAGGTCGTGGAATGCTGGGCGCACGTGGACGAGCTCGGCCTGATGCAGCAGCTCGGCGTCATCAAGTCCGACGGAGCGGGGGAACCGCGATGACCAAGGCCCTCGATGTCATCGTCGTGGGTATGCGCTGCGCCGGGTCCCCGACCGCGATGCTGCTGGCCCGGAAGGGGTACCGGGTCCTCGCGGTCGACCGCGCGACGTTTCCAAGCGACACCGTCAGCACCCACATCCTGCATCCCCTTGGCGCGGCAGCCTTGTCGCGGTGGGGCCTGCTCGATCGCCTCATGGCGACCGGATGCCCGTCGATCCACACCTACGCCTACGACTTCGGCCCCTTCACGATCGAAGGCGCTCCGGGCACGGATGAAGCGCCTGTCGGCTATTGCCCACGCCGGACCATCCTCGACCAGCAGCTGGTCGAGGCCGCGGCGCAGGCCGGCGCCGAGATCCGCGAAGGCTTCACGGTCGAGGAGATCCTGATCGAGGACGGCCGGGCGGTCGGCATCAAGGGCCACTCGGCGCACGGCGGATCGACCTCCGAACGCGCTCCCGTCGTCATCGGCGCCGACGGCCTGCGCTCGATCGTGGCCGACGCGGTACGGCCGGTCCGCTATGACGAGAAGCCGATCCTGCTCGCCGCCTACTACAGCTACTGGAGCGGGCTGCCGATGGACGGGCGGTTCGAGACCTATATCCGCGACAAGCGCGGCTTTGGCGTCGCGCCGACCCATGACGGCCTGACCATGATCATCGCCGGATGGCCCTACGCGGAGTTCGCCGAGAACAAGAAGGACATCGAAGGAAACTTCTTGAAGACGATCGATCTGGTCCCGGCGTTCGCCGATCGATTGCGCGGCGCCAGGCGGCAGGCGCGTTTCGTCGGCGCCGCCGTGCCCAATTATTTCCGCAAGCCGTACGGGGCCGGCTGGGCGCTGGTGGGCGACGCCGGCTACAACCGGGACTTCATCACCGGGCAGGGCATGATGGACGCCTTTCTCGACGCCGAGCTCTGCGCCGCCGCGCTCGACAAGACCTTGTCCGGAACGCAGCCGTTCGAAGCCGCGATGAGCGAATACCAGCGCGCGCGTGACGCACGGGTGAGAGCGATGTACGAATTCACCTGCAGCCTGGCGACGCTGGAGCCGCTGCCACCCCAGATGCAGCTGCTGTTTGCGGCGGTTCACCGCGACCAGAGCGCCATGGACGCGTTCGTGCGGATGAACGCCGGCACGATCTCGCCGGCCGAATTCTTCGCACCGGGCAACGTCAAGGCCATCATGGCCGCCGCTTAGCCGGCCGCCGTCCTTTTTCGGACGACAGGAGCTATCTCGGGCGGCGGTTTGGAGCTATAGAAGTCAGCATGCTCAAAGGCTCATGCGCATGCGGTCGCGTTCGCTACGAGATCCACGGGAGGCTGGTCGGGCCGGTTACCTATTGCCATTGCTGGCGCTGCCGCAAGCACTCCGGCTCCAGCTTCGGCACGACGGCCGGCGTGGCCACGTCTGATCTCAAGTTTGTCGCCGGACAGGAGCTGATGGCGAGTTGGGAATCCAGCCCCGGCGTGCGTCGCTGTTTCGCGCGCTGCTGCGGGTCGCCAATTTATAAGCGTGACGATTCCAATCCGGACGAACTTGGGTTTCGATTGGGCACGCTCGACACCGATCCTGACATGAAAGCGGAATTGCATTTCATGGTGGGCTCGAGAGCGCCCTGGGTCGAGATCGCCGATGACCTTCGCCAAGAGGGCAACGGTCCACCCTTTGGGTCCAAAGATTAGCGCTCTTTCGTTTGGCTGGCTCGGACGCCGGCCGATCTACCCCTTCGGCCCCTTCGCCGCCTCGACCAGCGTCTCGTCCGGCTCCACCCGATAGGCGTTGACGAGGCGGTTGGTCTCGTTGGCCATGCCGACGACCGCGATCAGCTCGTGCAGCATGGCGTCGGTCATGCCGGCCTTGCGCGCGCCGGCGGTGTGCGAGACCGTGCAATAATCGCAGCTATTGGTCATGGAGACCGCGAGATAGAGCATCTCCTTGGTGCGCGCGTCGAGCGCGCCGGGCGCCATCACCTGCTTCACGCTCTCCCAGGTGCGCTTCAGCATCGCCGGATCGTTGGCGAGAACCTTCCAGAAATTGTTGATCCAGTCGACGTTGCGGGTCCGCTTGATGTCCTCGTAGACCGCGCGCACCTCGGGGCTGGCCGCCGCCTCCTCGATGAAGGGATAGGTCGCCATCGCACCTCCCTAATACATGTGCTGGCCGCCGTTGATGGAGAGCGTGGAGCCGGTGATGAAGCCGGCATCGTCCGCCACCAGGAAGAGGACGCCGCGCGCGATCTCCTCGGCGCGGCCGAGGCGGCCGACCGGGATCTTGGCGACGATCTTCTCCAGCACCTGCGGCGGCACAGCGCGCACCATATCGGTGTCGATGTAGCCCGGCGCGATCGCGTTGACGGTGATGTTCTTGGCCGCCCCCTCCTGCGCCAGCGCCTTGGTGAAGCCGTGGATGCCCGACTTGGCCGCCGCGTAGTTCACCTGGCCGTACTGGCCGGCCTGGCCGTTGATCGAGCCGATATTGACGATGCGCCCGAAGCCGCGGTCGCGCATGCTGTCGATCACGCAGCGGGACATGTTGAAGCAGGAGCCGAGGTTGGTCGCCATCACCTGGCTCCACATCTCCGGCGTCATCTTGTGCAGGGTGCCGTCGCGGGTGATGCCGGCATTGTTGACGACGATGTCGACCGGGCCGAGATCGGCGGTGATCTTCTTGATCGCCTCCTGGCACTGCTTGAAGTCGCTGACGTCGAACTTGTAGACCGGGATGCCGTATTTCTGCGCGAAGGCCTCGGCCGCCGCATCGTTACCGGCATAGGCGGCGGCGACCTTGTAGCCGTGCTTCTTGAGCGCGACCGAGATCGCCTCCCCGATGCCGCGGGTTCCGCCCGTCACCACTGCAACACGCGCCATCTTATCCTCCCTGGAAGATCTGTTTTGGTTCGTTCATTCAGCGCTCGACGGTGAGGGCGATGCCCATGCCGCCGCCGATGCACAAGGTCGCCAAACCTTTCTTCGCATTCCGCTTCTGCATCTCGTGCAGCAGCGTCACCAACACGCGGGCGCCCGACGCGCCGATCGGATGGCCGAGGGCGATGGCGCCGCCGTTGACGTTGACCTTGG
>DATFDU010000421.1:0-3880 GCA_035251915.1 Dongiaceae bacterium
TCCTGTACTCGGTGGGCGTGATCATGTTCATCGGCGCGTATTTGCGGCAAGGCGCTTTTGGTCGCTCCGCGTGAATCCGAGGAAGGGAGCAGCGTGGGTCTCCGTCTCGACTGAGACGCGCAGACAAAGGCTGACCCGAAACTGCTAGGTACAACCGGGCGATTGCGGATGGGCTGGAGTTCGTCGCCGCCTTGTGGCGGCGCGGCATCACCATGCCGGTCATTTTCATCGTCGGCGGCGGTGATGCCATGACCAGGGCCGCGGCCCTGGCGGCAGGCGCCTTCGCCTATATCGAGCGGCCGGTCGAGGAAAGCAGCCTGATCCGCGCCGTCAGCGCCGCCTTCGCCCGCAAAGGCGGGCGTGCCGCTCAAATTGATCCGGCGATCGCGGCGGCGCCGCTAAGCGGCTAGACCTGCGGTGTCACGCCGGCCTGCATGGCCGTGCGCACGAGTTCCGGCAGGCTCTTCGCCTTCATCTTTTCCATCACGTGGGCACGGTGGATCTCGACCGTGCGCGGGCTGATGTCGAGCCGGTGCGCGATCACCTTGTTGGGATGGCCGATCACCAGCAATTCCAATACCTCGCGTTCCCGCGGCGTCAGCGAATCGAGACGCTCCACCAAAGCCGGGTCGGTGGCGTGCGGCTTGTGCTTCAAGGCGCCTTCGATGCTGGCGAGAATCGCGTCGTCGCCGAACGGCTTTTCGATGAAATCGACAGCGCCGGCCTTCATGGCCCGAACCGCCAGCGGCACGTCGGCGTGGCCCGTCATGATAATCACCGGTACGTGGATTCCGCCGGCCGTCAGCTTCTCCTGAAACTCCAGACCATCCATTTCCGGCATGCGCACGTCGGTGACGATGCAGGCCGGCAGCCGTGCCCGGCAGGAGACCAACGCATCCGCGGCCGCTTCGAAAGCCTGGATCGAATGACCGGCCGATTCGAGCAGCAGCTGCAGCGAATCACGCACCGCCTCGTCGTCGTCCACGATAAAGACCAGCTTATCTGCCGGCATCATGACCATCCTGATCTGCCAAGGGAATCGTAAAGCGGAAGGTGACGCCGCGCTCGGTGTTCGGCGTTGCATGCAACCGGCCGCCATGGGCGCCTATAATCGACCGGCAAATCGACAGGCCAAGTCCCATGCCCTTTTCCTTGGTGGTCCGGAATGGCTGGAACAGCTGCGCCTGGATCTCCGGCGCGAGCCCGGGGCCGGTGTCGGACACGGCGACCTCGGCCATTGTCCCATCGGTCTCTGATTGCATGGGCACGGTCGAGACCAGCAGATGGCGCGGCGGCGGGCTCTCGGTCATCGCCTCGATGCTGTTGCGGACGAGATTGAATACCACCTGCTGAATCTGAATCTTGTCGATGAAGGCCGACAAAGGCGCTGCACTGAGGTCGACCCGCACCGAGACGCCGGTTTCCTTCGCCCCGACCAAACCGAGCGCAGTGGCCTCGTTGACGACCTTGTTTAGATCCTCGACCCGCCGTTCCGTCTCGCCCTTCTGGATGAAGTTTCTGAGGTTCTCCACGATTGCGCTGGCGCGAGATGCCTGACCGACCGCCTTATCCATCGCGTCAGCCGCTTTTGGCGGAATCTCCAGGCCCTTGCTCTGCAGAATCCGGCGCGCGGCCTGAACATAGTTGAGGATCGCGGTCAGCGGCTGATTGAGCTCGTGCGCGATCGCCGATGCCATCTGCCCGACGTCGCTCAGCCGCGACATGTGCAAGAGCTCCGCCTGCAGTTCCTGCATGCGGCTTTCGTGGAGCTGGCGCTCCGTCAAGTCCCGGATGAAACCCGTGAACAGCCGCCGCCCGTTGGCCGCGACCTCACCGACCGCCAGCTCCATCGGAAAGGTGTTGCCGTCCTTGCGTTGCCCGACGACGACGCGACCGATGCCGATGATCCGACGCTCGCCGGTGTCAAGATAGTGCCGCAGGTAGCCGTCGTGCCGCTCGCGGTATGGCGATGGCATCAGGATATTGACGTTGCGGCCGATTGCCTCATCGGCGGTGAAGCCGAACAGCCGCTGCGCCGCGTTGCTGTAGGATTCGATCACGCCGCGGTCGTCGATGACGATGATGGCGTCCGGCGCGGTCTCCAGAATGGATTGCAGGCGCGCCTCCCGCTCTTGGAGCACGCTGCGGATGATCGGTTCGCCGGCCTTGTCGCTCGAGTCTGTCATCGTTTCCCGTCATCGGCGGCCCGGGTCGGAGCCTCCGCGCAACTATACCCATATAGCGCAAATCCGCCAATTCCGCCGCTATGCCACGCGACGTAGGTAGAACCCCGTAGGGGCATTCCCGAATTTCGTCCTTTCGCAGGAACGACTACAGCCTTCTCCAATCGGCGGAACCCGGTTTCTGTCGCGCCGGCGATATTGGAGACAAACATGGCCAACACGAGAAAGCTCTGGTTGATCCTGACTCTCGTCATGCTGAGCTCGTTCGGAGTCCTCGGGCTCCTGGGTCGCGAGATCTACGTGACGGCACCGCCGATTGCGGCGCGCGTCGTCAGCGAGGATGGCACGGTTCTGTTCACCGGCGCCGACGTCGACACCGGCCGGCAGGCCTGGCAATCGGCGGGCGGCATGCAGCTCGGCTCGATCTGGGGCCACGGCGCCTACCTAGCGCCCGACTGGTCGGCCGACTGGCTGCACCGCGAATCGGTGGCGCTGCTCGACGGTTGGAGCCAGGCGGAGTTCGGCATGCCGTTCGCCGACCTGCATCCCGAGAAGCAGGCGGCGCTGCAGGCGCGCCTAAAGCAGGAAATGGCCACCAACCGCTACGATGCCGCCACCGGCGACCTGACCGTTTCGGTCGACCGTGCCGCCGCGATCAAGAGCGTGGCGAGTCACTATGTCGACCTGTTCGGCGACGCGCCGGCGCTCAGTACATTGCGCGAGCAGTATGCGATGCCCGAGAACGCCATGCCGGACATCGCGCGCCGCCAGGCGATGACAGCGTTCTTCTTCTGGACCTCGTGGGCCAGCGCGGCGGAGCGGCCGGGCGATCCGGGCATCACTTACACCAACAACTGGCCGCATGAGCCCCTGCTCGGCCACGCGCCGACCACCGGATCGGTCGTGTGGTCGGTCCTCAGCGTCATCCTGCTGATCGCGGGAGTCGGCGCGCTGGTGTGGTATCACGCCGCGACCAGCGCCAATCAGCCGCATGCCAAGGTTCCGGCGACCGACCCGCTGGCGAGCCTGAAGCCAACGCCGTCCATGCGCGCCACCGGCAAATATTTCGCCACGGTCATCGCGCTGTTCCTGGTGCAGATCGGGCTCGGCGCCCTGACCGCGCACTATGCGGTTGAGGGCCAGGACTTCTACGGCTTCCCGATCGCCGACTACCTGCCCTATGCCGTCACGCGCACCTGGCACACGCAACTTGCGGTGTTCTGGATCGCGACGGCGTGGCTGGCGACCGGCCTCTACATCGCGCCGGTGATCTCCGGCCACGAGCCCAGGTTCCAGCGGCTCGGCGCCAACCTGCTCTATGGCGCGCTGCTGATCGTGGTGGTCGGCTCGATGGCCGGCGAGTGGTTCGCCGTGCAGCAGAAGATGGGCCTCGACATCAATTTCTGGTTCGGCCACCAGGGCTATGAGTACGTCGACCTCGGCCGCTTCTGGCAGATCCTGCTGTTCACCGGCCTCGGCATCTGGCTGGCGCTGGTCGGCCGCGCGCTGTGGCCGGCTCTCAAGCAGAAGACGGAGACTCAGCCACTGGTGGTGATCCTGTTCCTGTCGACCATCGCCATCGGGCTGTTCTATGGCGCCGGCCTGACCTGGGGCCAGCACACCAGCCTGTCGATGGTGGAATACTGGCGCTGGTGGGTGGTGCATCTGTGGGTCGAAGGCTTCTTCGAGGTCTTTGC
>DATFDU010000422.1:0-5159 GCA_035251915.1 Dongiaceae bacterium
CATCCGGCTGCTCTATGATATTGAGCGAGCATATCCTCAGATGACCGCGTAGCTTTCCTCACGTCTCGACGAGACGCTTCGGCTCGATGATGACGCATGAGGTTAGAACGGATAGTCTCCGCGCATGACAACCCCCGCCCAAATCCTTCACGACGTCTTCGGCTACACGTCCTTCCGGCCCGGGCAGGAGGAGATCATCGATCTCATCCTCGCCGGCGAGAACGTGCTGGCGGTGATGCCGACCGGGTCGGGCAAGTCGCTGTGCTACCAGATCCCGGCCCTCCTGCTCGAGAAGCCGACCATCGTGGTGTCGCCGCTGATGGCGCTGATGGACGACCAGGTCGCCGGGCTGCGCGCGGACGGGGTCGAGGCGGCAGTGGTCCATTCCGGCATGGGGCGCGATGCGCAGGTCGCGGAGTGGCGCAAGGTGACGAGCGGCAACGCCAGGCTGCTTTATCTCGCGCCCGAGCGGCTGATGACGGACAACATGCTGAGCGCGCTGCACCGGCTCGACCCGCATCTGTTCGTGGTCGACGAGGCGCATTGCATCTCGAAATGGGGACCGAGCTTCCGGCCGGAATACGAGCAGCTGTCGCGCCTCAAGGCGCTGTTCCCGGAGGCGCGCATCGCCGCCTTCACCGCCACCGCCGACAAAGCGACGCGCGCCGACATCGCGCACAAGCTGTTCGCCGGCGCCGGTCGGGATTCTGGGGGCCGCACCATCGTGCACGGCTTCGACCGGCCGAACCTGCGCCTCGCCGTCGCGCACAAGACGCACTGGTCGAAGCAGCTGCTGGCGTTCCTCAGCGACAAGAAGGGCCAGTCGGGCATCGTCTACTGCCTGTCGCGCAAGTTTACCGACGAGGTCGCGACCTTCCTGCAGGCGGAAGGGTGGAACGCGATCCCCTATCACGCCGGGCAGGATGGCGACGTGCGCAAGCGCAACCAGGACCGTTTCATGAGCGAGAACGAGGCGGTGATGGTGGCGACCATCGCCTTCGGCATGGGCATCGACAAGCCGGACATCCGCTATGTCTGCCACCTCAACCTGCCAGCCAGCATGGAAGCCTATTACCAGGAGATCGGGCGCGCGGGACGCGACGGCGCGGCGGCCGAGACCATGCTGCTCTACGGCTACGACGACCTGCGCATGCGCCGCACCTTCATCGAGGAGGAGACCACCGAGGAGGAGCACAAGCGCCGCGAGCATCGGCGGCTCGATGCCCTCATCTCCTATTGCGAATCCGCGGAGTGCCGGCGCATCGCGCTGCTCGGCTATTTCGACGAGCAGACCGGGCCGTGCGGCAATTGCGACAACTGCCTCAATCCGCCGACGCTGGTCGACGCGACGCGCCAGGCGCAGATGCTGCTGAGCGCGATCCACCGCACCGGCCAGGCGTTCGGCGCCGGCCATGTGATCGACGTGCTGCTCGGCGCCGAGACCGACAAAGTGCGCCAGCGCGGGCACGACCGCCTGCCGACCTATGGCGTCGGCAAGGAGTTCCCCAAGCAATATTGGCAATCGCTGGTGCGCCAGGCGGTGGCGGGCGGCCAGATCATGATCAACATCGCGAAATACGGCGGGCTCGAGATCACCGAGCGCGGCCGCGCGATCCTCAAGGGCGAGTCGCCGTTCTATTTCCGCGAGCCCGGCAAGAGGGCTGCGCGCGGATCGCGCAAGGCGGCGCGCGCGGCGGCGGCCGCGGGTCTGCCGGCGCCGGATCTCGCCTTGCTCGCGAAATTGAAGGACCTGCGCCTCGCCCTCGCCCGGGAGCAGAAGGTGCCGGCCTATGTGGTGTTTCCCGACGCCACCTTGATCGAGATGGCGCGGGTGCGCCCCGCATCGCTCGACCAGATGCGCGAAATCAGCGGCATCGGCCCGCGCAAGCTGGAGCAGTTCGGCCCACAGTTCCTCGAAGTGACCCGCGAGCCATAGAGCTAGAACGGATACGGCCCGTCGTAGTCGCCGATATAGCTGAGATGCGTGACGAGGCCGCTGCCAGGACGCCACTGGTGCAGGGCGACAGCGGGCGGGTCCATCGAATACATCAGCGGCGCATCGGCTCTGAGATCGAGCGTCGCCTGATGCGCCGTGCTGGGCGCCACCGAGGCGACGGTGCCGGCAAACCGCACCTGGATCGGCCGGTGCACATGGCCGCACAGGATGCGCTCGACATTGGGATGCCGTTGCACGACCGCCGCCAGGCGTTCGGCGCCGACCGTGAGGCGCGCTTCGTCGAACTCCTTCATGCCGCAGTCGAAGGGCGGATGATGCATGAAGATGATTGTTGGCTTACCTGATTCGGCGAGCCGCGCCTCGAGCCAGTCGAGCCGTTGCGTGCAGAGCTCGCCATGAGGGCGGCCCGGCGTCAGCGTGTCGAGCGCAACCAGGCGCAGCGGGCCGCTCTCGACGACATACTGCAGGAACGCGCCCTCCTGCAGGTAGCGATGATCGGCAAAGGCGGCACGGAGCGGCGCGCGCAGGTCGTGGTTGCCGGGAATGAGATGCACCGGCATCGCCAGCGGCGCCAGCAGATCGCGCAGATGGGCATACTCCTCCGCCATGCCGGCATCGACCAGGTCGCCGGTCACCAGCACCAGATCGGGCGCGGGGCGGAGCGCGTTGATATGCGCGACCGCCCGCACCAGATGACCGGCGGTGTCGACCCGGCCCATCGCCAGCACGCCTTTGGGCCTGACGTGGGTGTCGGAGATCTGCGCGACCAGCATGACCGCTAGCCGAGGTTCGCCTTGAGGAACGCCACCGTGCGATCCCATGCCGCGCGCGCATCCTCCGCGTCGTAGTGATCGCCGGTCGGGTTGGCGAAGGCGTGGTCGGCGTCGTAGCGATGAGCTTCCAGCGTCTTGCCGGCCTGCTTCATCGCCGCCTCGAACCCGTCGACCATGGCAGGATTGATCCACTGGTCGGCGTTCGCGAACTGGCCGAGCACCGGACCCTTGATGGATTTCAACTCGTCCGCCGAGCGCGCGACGTTGCCGTAATAGACCACCGCCGCGTCGAGCGGGCGGTCCATCGCGGCCTGCAGCGCCATGCCGCCGCCGAAGCACCAGCCGATCGAGGCGACCTTGCCGCTGCAATCGGGATTCTGCCGCAGCCAGTCGACCCAGGTCGACATGGTTTCGCTCGCCTCAGCCGGCACCACGGCCTTCATCAGCGCATCGGCCTCTTCCGGCGTGCTGACGACCTTGCCGCCATAGAGATCGACGGCGAGGCCGAGCCACCCTTGCTTCGCGATCTCCGTCGCGACCGACTTGATCTGATCGTTGAGGCCCCACCATTCGTGGATCAGCATGACAGCGGCGGCCGGCTTCTGCTCCGGCATGGCCAGCGCGGCGGACACCGAGCGGCCCGAGGGCGTCTTGGTGGTGACGGTCTGCAGCGATGCCGCGGCCTTCGCCACCTTGGCGCGGTCGGCGAGCAGGGTCGCGAGCGACAGGCCGGCGAGGCCGACGACCACCTGCCGGCGCGAGGAAGAGTGAGTCGAAACGGGTTGCGATTTCATGTCTTTGCTCCCTCTCACAGGTTGGCAGCGGCGGTCATGGTAGTGCCGCGCCCGCCGCGCGGCAAAGGCTTCATTGTCTGCGTGCAATCACGCGTCCGCGAGGGCTCAGGCCTTGCCGGCCGCCCGCTCGATGCGATGCATGTCGTCGTCGGAGAATCCGAAATGGTGCCCGATCTCGTGGACCAGGACATGGCGCACGACAGCGCGCAGGTCGTCGGTCCCCTCGCACCAGTAGTCCAGGATCGCGCGGCGGTAGAGAAAGATGATGTCGGGCTGGTGGCGGATGTCGAACGTGCTTTGCTGGGTGAGCGGGATGCCCTGATAGAGGCCCATCAGGTCGAACGGCGATTCGATGCCCATGTCGTCCAGGATGTCGTCGCGGGCGAAATCCTCGACCCGGATCGCGACGCCGGCGCAGCGGCTGCGCAGCTCTTCCGGGATGTGCTCGAACTCCTGGTAGGCCATGGCCTCCATCTCCGCCAGGCTGGGCGGCGTGCCGAAGTCGCGCGGTTCGTCGTGGCGGATGGTCATGGTGACGGCATCCAGCACGATCTCCGCCGTCATGGCAAGGGATGACGGTGAGTAAGAGAGTGCTGTTTGGATGCTACCGGAACGTGACGTGATACCGGTCGAGGATGCGCTGGACCGAGCCGTCGGCGGCCATGTCCTTGAGGCTGCGGTTGAAGCCTTGCATGGCGGCGTCCGCGCCGGGCATGGCGCGGCTCAGGCAGAAATAGTACGGGTTGCGACGGACTTCCTTGTAGGCGATGGAGCCGGAGCGCGGGTCGGATGCGATGAAGTGTTTGGTCGTGAGCTCGTAGCCGTAGAGCAGGTCGACGTTCCCGGCGACCAGCATATCGAGCGCATTCTTGTCGCTCGAGGTCGCTTCCACCGCGGCGCCTGCGGTGATCAGCTCGCCCTCCAGATTGTAGCCGCCGACCGTCGCCACCTTGCGGCCCTTGAGGTCCGCCACAGAACCGATGCCGGCGAGCGCATCCGGCGAGCGCGCGAACAGCCCGACAGACACCGCGCCAAGCTCGTCGCTGAACAGCAGCCTGGCCTCGCGTTCCTTGGTGTGGGAGCAGGAGCAGAGGCCGTCGTACTGGCCGCGCTCCGCCAGCTCCAGCGCGCGCTTCCACGGCATGAAGGAAATCTCGCTCGACCAGCCGATGCGCTCCAGCGCCTCGCCGACGATATCGATGTCGAAGCCGGCATAGCCGTCGTCGGCCGGTTGCTCGATCTTGTGCGGCGGAAAATTGTTGCAGGCGAGACGCACGCTGTCGGCGGCGGCATGCCCGACCAAGGCCGTTCCCAACGCCACCGCAACGCCGACCAAGCCGACCAGTATCCGAACGCCACGCATCTCAAATCCTCAACGACCAGACCAATTCCTTGGCCTCATCTTGCGCCCGCGATCGTTAAGAAAAAGGCCACAGGGCTAGACATCCCATGGCTCAATCCGCTGAAAAGGCTTCGAAAGGCTGCTGGTCTGCGCTTACCCGGTCCTTATAAGTTCCTCTACCAGGGTTGCTGCTTTACCAGAGGGTCCCTTTGCAACCCTTCCCAGATTTTCCCAACATGTCATTGCCAGCACCTTTGCGGCAGCGGCCTTTGCCTTGTGATGAATCTCACCTT
>DATFDU010000423.1:0-9080 GCA_035251915.1 Dongiaceae bacterium
CGCAGACAACGGCTCGCGACCCTGTCGGACCATCTGCTCGCCGATGTCGGACTGAACCATCCGGGCGACGAGCAGCCGACCTGGACGCACTACATCCACCGGCGCTAGACCGCCAGAACCAGAAAAGGAGAAGTCCATGCCACGCTATCTCGTCGAGCGCAGCTTTCCGCAGGGCCTCGGGCTCCCGCAGAACGCCGAAGGCGCGCAGGTGTGCATGAACGTCGTCGGAGAGAACGCCCGGGAAGGCGTCACGTGGGTGCACTCCTATTTCACGCCCGACCGCACCAAAAGCTTCTGCATCTATGACGGCCCGAGCCCGAAGTCGATCCACAAGGCCGCGCAACGCACCAGGCTGCCGGTCGACAAGATCACCGAAGTGCGCGTGCTCGATCCGTACTTCTTCCGCGCCGATTGATCGCCAGGCCTGCCACCGCCGGTCTCGGCGAGACCGCCTGCGACGAGGACCGCGGCCGGGAAGCGCCTTGCAACCGCCGCGACATCCTTCCTATGATCTTCCATTCATAAAACTGCAGGGAGACTGTCATCATGGGAGCTCTTCGTCCGCTGGCCGCCATGGCCTTTTGTCTTGCCTTGGCCCCCGCAGCCTTGGCGCAGGACGCCAACGACAACCTGAACGCCGTTCTGTGGATGCAGAAGTCGGTCGAGTACAAGGCCAATGCCGAGGCGGTCTTTGCGCTCGCGAAGATCCGCCTCGATCAGGCGCTGAAGGACAAGAGCTGGACCGCGGCGCCGGCCGAGCAGACGGGCGATTTCGCGAACCTGACGCCCGCCGTCGTGGCCGACGCGGATGAGACTGTGCTCGACAATTCGGGCTATCAGGCCTGGATGGTGACGAACGGCGAGACCTTCAACCCCAAGACCTGGACCAAGTTCGTGAACTCTCAGACCTCGACCGCCGTCCCCGGTGCGGTCGAGTTCGCGAAATATGCGGAATCCAAGGGCGTGCGGGTCTTCTACGTAACCAACCGCACCAAGGCCGAGGAGCCGGCAACGCGCGAGAACATGCGCAAGCTCGGATTTCCCCTCACCGCCAACATCGACACCATCATGACCGCGAAGGAGCAGCCGGATTGGGGCTCCGCCAAGGGCACACGGCGTGCCGCGGTCGCCAAGCACTATCGCATCCTGCTGCTGATTGGCGACAACTTCGGCGACTTCACCGATGCCTACAAGGGCAGCGTGGACGAACGGCAGAAAGTGTACGAGGAGAACGCGGCGCGCTGGGGCCACGACTGGCTGATGCTGCCCAATCCCAGCTACGGATCGTTCGAAGCCGCGCCGTTCGGCGGCAACTTCAAGCTGCCGATCGAAGAGCAGCGCGCCGCCAAGCGCAGCGTGCTGGCGCCGTGGAACGGGCAGTAGCGCTTCAAGCACTCGCCTCCGACAAGGCCCCTTCCTCGCAATGAGGAAGGGGCCTTTTGCTTGCCGAGGCGCTACACCAGCTCGGCGATCACCTGCTCGGTGGTGCGCTGGCGGCAATACCCCTTGATCGCGCGCAGCGAGTTGTCGTGCCGTTCCTGGCTGTAGGTCAGACACGCGTCGGTCACCTCGGTGACCAGGTAGCCGAGATCGCAGGCGTCGCGGATCGCGGATTCGACGCACTGATCGGTGATGAGGCCGCTGATCACCAGCTGCTTCACGCCAAGATTGCGCAGCAGGTAGTCGATGTGCGTGGAGACGAAGACGCTGGAGGAGGATTTCGGCAGGCAGATCTCGTCTTCGCCGGGCTTCAGCTCGTCGATCACCTTGCCGTCCCACGATCCCTTGGGAACGTTGAAGCCGGTGATCTTGTAGTCGAGGCTGCGATCGCGTCCATCCCTGGTCAGGCTTTCGATGGTGGTGTAGAGCACCTCCACCCGCGCCTTGCGGAATGCGGCCTGCAGGCGCTGCATGTTGGGAACGACGCGCGTCGCCAGCTCGCGGAAGTACCATCCGTACTTCGCCTGGAACTCCGGCTCCGGAATGTCGCGGAACTCCGCCCCGTCCCGCCTGGCGGAGAAATTCTGCACGTCGATGAACAACAACGCCGATTGCGACGGCACCAGGGGGATTTCGCGGGACAGGGTGTCAGCCATCTTAAGAGTGCACTCCCTCAGTAGGCATCGTGATAGCGCCGGCACATATAGTCTGCGTCCTGGTCCGAGAACATCGCGGCCTCGATGCGCTTCACCGCGGTATAGGCCGTATACATGGTCGGCGAGAGCCAGGACTTGGCGAGCTCGTCCGCCTCCAGCGCGTCCAGCGCCTCGGCCAGCGAGGACGGCAAGGCGACGATGTTCAGCTTCTTGCGCTCCTCGTCCGACAGGTCGCCCGGATCCCGGTCGATCGCCGGCGGCGCCGGCAGCTTTTCGCGCACGCCGGCAAGGCCGGCATGCACCAGCGCGCCGATCACCATATACGGGCTGGCGGTGGCGTCGGGAATGCGGATCTCGAGGTTGAAGGCCTTGCTGCGCTTGACCGGATCGCGCTCGGGCGACGGGCAGACGCGGATCGACGCTTCGCGGTTCTGCACCCCGAAGGCATTGTAGCCGGAACTCCAATGACCGGGACCGAGGCGGAGATAAGAGACCGGGCTCGGCGCCATCAGCGCGCACAGCGCCGGCATGTGCCGCACCACGCCGCCGATGAAATGCTGCGCCACCTGCGAGACGTTGTTCGGCGCATCGGCATCGTAAGCCCCGTTGTTGCCGGCATTGTCGCGGAAGCTGAAATGCAGGTGCGCGCCGTTGCCGACCGCCTCCGGCCGCGGCTTCGGCGAGAAGCTGGCGCGCAGACCGAGCCGCCGCGCCACTTCGCGGATCACCTCGCGCGTGATGATGGCGCGATCGCCCGCCATCGCGTCGGCCGCCGGCCCGCACGAAACCTCGTACTGCAGGACGCCGTATTCCGGCTCGATCGTTTCCGGAACGACCTTGGCCGCCAGCAGCGCCTTGGCCACATCCCGCAGGAATTCGGCATTGATGCGCACCTGCTCGAGCGAAAACGGCACGCACCAGTCGCGCGCGCCGCCGCTGAGCAGGAACTCATGCTCGAAGGCGCCCATGAACTGCAGGCCGGTCTCCTTCTTCAGCGCCGCCAGTGCCTGCTTCATGAAGCCGCGCGTGCAGCACTCCCACGTGCTGCCGTCGGGCATCATCGAATCGCACAGGAAGAAGTGGAGCGGGATGCCGTCGGGCCAGATGTCGACCTTGGTCTCGGTGTCGGGTACCGGCGTCTGCCGCACCTCCAGCATCGGGCCCCAGGGATTGGGCGCGATATGCTCGAACGGCGTCAGGGCCTGGCCCGCCGCGGCCCAGCCCAGGCCGTATTCCATGCGGCGACGCATCTCGATCGTCGGAACGCCGCGCACGCGCGTCAGGCCGACCAGATCGTTCCACGCCAGATAAGTGATGTCGCCGTCAGCCATGCGCCCTCGAATTGCGGATTGAACGACGTTGCCGGAGGCACGTTAGAGGGGAGGCATGGAATTATCAACCGACCGCCCGCGATGAAGGACCAGCCGCCTCGCCGCGTGGTGCCGATGCGGCGAGCCTAACCGACCTTCGCCTTCACCCGCGCCAGCCACTCCTCGACGCGGATGCGATTCACGCCCATGTCGTCCTTGCCGTAGACCGAGCGGCTGTAGATCGCAACCGTCGAATGCATGTCGTCGATCGGCACGAAGCGCACCGTGACCAGGTCCGGGAAACGCAAGAGGCGCGAGCGCTGGACATAGTCGATCTGGATGTTGGTGACATCGCGCCGCAGCACCTGGAGCCGCGGCTGCTCGGCCAGCATCTCGTCCCAGGCGACCTGCAGCTGCTCCACCGGCACATCGAACACCGGCGCCTCGCCGTCAGTCTCAGCCGTGCACATGCCTTTCGGGCACAGCAGGTATTGGTTGGCATCCGGCCCGCGCTCCAGCGTCGCGAAATCGGTGACCGGCACCTCCCCCACATCCAGCATGCTCTCGAGCGTCGTGCCCTCCCAGATCAAGGCTGCGGCGGCGATGATGATGCCAGCCACGATGATGAGCAGGGATCGAAGGAAACGCCTCATCGAACCCGTCCTTGATGCCGACCGTGTTGCCGGACGCCGGGGATCATGCCTTCTGCCTTCTCGCCCTTTTCGTCTTCTTGCTGCGACCGCTCGGCGGCTGCACCAGATAATGCGCCGGCTTGCCGATGGCCCGATCACGGAGCAGCGGCACCAGCCTCCGGTCTTCCAGCAGCGGAACAATGATCGGCCGCCGGCCGATGCCGACTCCAACCCCGTCGAGCAAGGCAGGCACCACCAGCCCCGCCGAATCCAGCTCGATCATGTTGGATGTTCGCGGCGGCTGCAAGCCGTGCACGACGCGCCATTCGGTCCACTCATCGGGATGTAGTGCATTGGAAATTGTGCAGCTAGCCTTCAGCAGCGCTGTGGGATCCTCGCCGCGATTCCGGCGCAGCTCCGGCATCAGACGGCATGAACGTGAACGCCTGAGAATGCGCCTGAGTTGGCCGCGTCACGAGACGCCCAGGCTTTGCCGCCACGCGAGTCCCTCCTTGGTGCCCGCGCGCGGCAGGTATTCGGCGCCGACCACGCCGTCATAGCCGATGCGCTCCAGCGCATCGAACACCGCGCGATAGTTGATCTCGCCCTCGTCGGGCTCGGCGCGCGAGGGCACCGCGGCGATCTGCACGTGGCCGATGAGGGGCAGCAGCTTCTCCAGCCGCGCGATGATGTCGCCATCCATGATCTGCAGATGGAACACATCGAACAGCAGCTTCACGTTCGGCCGGTCGACCGCGCCGATGATGTCGACCGCCTGCTGCGCATGGGTCAGGAAATAGCCCGGCGCCGAGCGCGTGTTGAGCGGCTCTATCACCAGCGTCACGCCGCTGTCCCGCGCCTTGTCCGCGCCGCGGCGCAGATTATCGACGAAGGTGCGATGCGCCGTCGCCGTCACGGGGATCTTGCCCGCCATGCAATGGATCCGCCGGGCGCCGAGCGCGGAGACATAGCGCAGCGACTGCTCCAGCGCTGCATGGAAATCGGCCTCGCGCCCCGGCAGCGCGCCGAGCCCGAAATCGCCGGCGTCGAGATTCCCCGGCGCGGTGTTCACCATCACCAGCGACAGCCGGCTCCGTTCCAGCCGCTCGCGCAGCGCCTCGATGGAATGGTCGTACGGCCAATGGCACTCGACCAGCTTGAACCCCGCCTCCGCCGCGGCGGCGAAGCGATCGAGGAACGGCAGTTCCTTGAACAGGAAGGAGATGTTGGCGGCGAAGCGAAGCATGCCTCTGCTTACGACGCCTCGCCTTCGATCGCAATCAGCAGCTTGCGCAGGATGTCGGACAGCGCCGCGCGCTCTTCCAAGGTGAGAGCGGCGTTGAGGGCGCGATGCTGCGCCATCCGCTGATCGAGCGCGCGGTTGATGAGGGTGCGCCCCTTCTCGGTGATGGTGATGCGCCGGGCCCTGCGGTCCTCGGTATCCATCTCGCGCCGGATCAGCCCCTGCTCCTCCAGCCGGTCCAGGACCGCCGTCATCGCCCCGGTGGTCAGCAGCGCGGCTTCCGCCAGCTCGCTGGCGTTCATCGGCAGGGGATCGCGCCGCCGGAGCGCTGCCAGCACCTGGAACTGCCCTGGCTTGAGCGCCGACGTGGCGGCGAGCTGCCGCTCCAGATGCGCAGCCAGTCGCATGACCCGGAGCAACCCGGCGGTGTCGCCCAGGTGAATGCCCGCCCTCGTGCGCGGTCCTTCGATCTCGAAGCGTTCGATGAAATCGGTCATCGATTCCAGTGGTTTACATACCTTGATATCAAGATATCAAATGTCGAGGTATATGCAAGAGCTTATCGCCTGGCCTTTTTCCTCTGCCGCTTGCGGATGCGCTTGTTGGGCGGGGTCGGCCGATCGACCGGCGCCCCCATCCGCCCCTGCATCCGGTCGACCAGGAACGATTCCAGCGCCTGCACCAGGTCCGTGCGGTTGCGCGGACTGGTGATCAGGCACACGCGCAGGATGGGCAGCGCCGGAAAGCCCTCGACCTTGCCGAGCGCGCGCATCCCGGAGGTCATGCTGCTGCGCGCCATCAGGCTGACGGCGAGGCCAGACGTCACCGCGCCGCGGATGGCCGCCATGCTGGCAGAGGTATAGGCAATGCGGAAGGCGCGGCCCTGCTCCGTCAGGCAATCGATCGCCCATTGCCGATAGGTATCGTCCTCCAGCCCGAAGGCCAGCGGCACGGGATCGCGACGGTAGGCATCGCCGGTCGCGCCAGTGACCCAATGGCATGGCTCCTGATGTACTACGGGGCCCATCACCGGTCCCTGCCCCTCCGTCGCCAGGGCCAAGTCATAGGCGCCCTCCGCCATGTTCCGGATGATGTCGCGCGACGGCTCGCAGGTCACCGCCACCGAGGCATTGGGATGAGCGGCCGCGAAATCCTTGAGCACCGTCGGCAGCAGGCCGAGGGCATAATCGTCCGGAATTGCCAGCGAGATCTCGTAGGGAACGTCGGGCTGGCTGAGGGCAGCCAGGGCCGCCTGCTGGGCGTTGAGGATGAGCTTCGCATGCCGGCGCAGGATTTCGCCCTGGGGCGTCAATGCGACTTCGTGGGCCGAGCGGCGCAGCAGGCTGCAGCGGAGCTGCGCCTCCAGGCGGCGCATCTGCATGCTGACTGCCGACTGGGTGCGCCCGACGACCGCCCCGGCGCCGGTGAAGCTGCCGGCATCGGAGATCGCGAGAAAGGTCCGCAGCAGGTCCGGTTCGAGCATCATGAAATTCTTTGATCCAATGGATCATATAAATTCGTTTCCGTGATGTAAAGAGGCTGCGTATATCCGCACCTCGAACCACGAGCGAGACGGACGTGAGCCAGATCGAGATACGCATGGCGACGCGCGGCGACATTCCGGCGCTGCGCGACCTGCAGCAGCGATCGCTTCGGGTCCTGGGCCGCCGGCACTACACGGCGACCCGGATCGAGGCGTTCATCGCCCGCATCGGCACCATGGATGACTACCTGGTCGACGATCGCACCTATCTGGTAGCGCAAGTTGACGGCGAGATGCTTGGCTGCGGCGGCTGGACCAGACGCCTGCCCGGCTACGCCAGCCACGCCCAGGGCGACGTTCACGCGCTCGATCCGAGCCGTGCCACCGTTCGCAGCGTGTTCGTGGAACCGATCGCCGCGGGCCAGGGCATCGGCCGGCGGATCATGAGCGGCGTCGAGAGCTTCATGCGCATGGATGGCGTTCGCATCGCCGAACTTGGCTCGACCGAGAATGGCGTCGCGTTCTACCGCGGCCTCGGCTATCGCCAGCTGAACGCGTTCCACGTCGACATCGGCGGCGGCAACAGCATGCGCCTCATCCGGATGAGCAAGCCGCTTGCGTCTGCCAACTTCGACGAAGCCGGCCCGGCGTCGATGACCGCCTGATTCCCCCTCGCCATCCTTGCCGAAGATCGGCGAGGATGGCGGCATGGATGCGATCGCGATTCTCGATGTCGGCAAGACCAACACCAAGGTCACCCTGGTGGCCGACGGCCGCGTGATCGAGCAGCGCCGCCGGCACAGTGAATCCCACCCGGCGCCGCCCTATCTGCACCTCGCCAACGACGTGATCTGGGACTGGGCGCTGGCGCAGCTCGCCGATCTCGCCCGGCAGTTCAATATCACGGACATCGTGCCGGTCGCGCACGGCGCCAGCGTCGCGGTGATCGATGATGCCGGGCTCGTCCTGCCGATGCTGGACTACGAGCTGGAGATCGCCGACTTCGATGCCGAATACGACCCGATGGCGCGGGACTTTGCAGCAACCGGCACGCCGCGCCTGCCCTGCGGCCACAACGTGGGCCGGCAGCTGTTCTGGCTGCAGCGCAAGTTTCCCGAACGGTTCGCCCGCGCCAAGGCGATCGTCGGCTATGCGCAATACTGGTCGTTTCTCCTGAGCGGCGTCGCGGCCAGCGAGGCCACCGCTCTCGGCTGCCATACGGACTTGTGGCAACCGCGCGCCGCCGACTTCTCGCCGCTGGTCGACACGGCCGGCTGGCGCCGACTGATGCCGCCGCTGCGCGGTGCGGGCGAGGTCTTGGGGCCGATCAAGCCGGAGATTGCTGCGCGCACCGGCGTCTCGCCGCACTGCCGCGTGCGCTGCGGGATCCACGACAGCAACGCGGCCTTCCTGCGCTGGCGTCTGCGGCTGCAGGAGCCGTTCGCCGTCGCGTCGAGCGGCACCTGGATCATTCTGCTGACGGCGGGCGGCACGCTGCCGGCCAACGGCGAGCACCTAGATTGCCTGAGCAACGTCGATGCGCTGGGCAACATGGTGGCGAGCGCGCGCTTCATGGGGGGACGCGAATACGAGATCATCAGGGGCGACGCCGCCGACGACCCGGAACCGCCGATGCAGCGTCTTGCCGCGCTCGCCGCCAACCCGTGCTTCGCCCTGCCCGCCTTCTCCGGCCAGGGCGGACCGTTCGCAGGCATGCGCGGCCGCTTCGTCGACGCGAACGGCAACGATGCAATCCCGTGGCGCCGCGCGACGCTCGCTGCGCTCTATGCCGCGCTGATGACCGACCTGTCGCTGGACCTGGTGAGCGCCCGCGGGCCGATCCTGCTCGAAGGGCCGTTCGCGGCGAACGAGACCTATGTCGCGGCACTGGCGGCGTTGCGCTCCGCCAGCGAAGTACGGCCAAGCCTGGACGTCCACGGCACCAGCCTCGGCGCCGCAATGCTGGTCGATCCTGACATGCAGGTCGACGTGCCTGCACCAGTGATGCCACCCGACCTCGATCTCGGACTCTATCGCGCGCGCTGGCGAACCCTTGCCGGAGCCAAGCGCCTGTTTGCCACAGACGCGCAGTTCTTCAACTGAGGCACAATTGAAGCCTCAAGAGCTGTCCCCTCTCCCCTCGCGGGAGAAGGACCATTGGCAGTAATTGTTCCGGCGCGCGTTCTGCCGCCTTTTGCATTTCGTCCTCTCTGTGCTTTAGTGCCATCACGCGAAGAAAAATCTTGGGAAGATCATGGCCTACCTTCTCGGCATCGACGGCGGAACGGAGAGCATCCGCGCGATCCTGTTCGATCC
>DATFDU010000424.1:0-2738 GCA_035251915.1 Dongiaceae bacterium
CTTTGATTGCGTGGCTTGCGTTCCGGCAGGAGGCGATCACCAATCCCACCTACCGCCCGCTGTGCGACACGCGCGAGGCCGCGTTTTTCGCGACCGTCCGTTCGGCCTGCGCCGCGATCATCAAGCAGGGCGGCTACGACATCAAGCCCGACGTCGCCGCGCTCGGCATCACCTTCCTGCTCGAAGGCCTATGGCTCGACTGGGCGCTCGACCCCGAACGCTACCAGCCCAAGATCGGCCGCGCCGTCTGCGAGGCGCATCTCGCCGCGATCTTTCCGAAGCACTTCGGAACGCATGCGAAACGCGCCTGAGCGCTATTTCTGCTTCCTGGAACAATAGTAGGTCGAGCGCCCGGCCTGCGTGATGCGCTTCACTCCCTTGGTCTTCTCGGCATCGCAGTTGCAGCGCCAGCACGCCTTGCCCTCGCGCTCATAGACCCGCCACTGCTTCTGGAAATAGCCGAGCTCGCCGTCGGTCTGCACGTAGTCGCGCAGGGATGAGCCGCCGGCGGCGATGGCGTCGGTCAGCACCGCCTTGATCGCGGCGGCCAGCTTTTCCGCGCGATCGCCCTGCACGGTGCGGGCCAGGCGCTTGGGCGAGATGGCGGCGCGGAACAGCGCCTCCGAGACATAGATGTTGCCGAGGCCTGCCACGACCTTCTGATCCAGCAACGCGGCCTTGATGCTGGTCTTCTTGCCCTTGAGCGAGGCGGCGAGCGACGGGCCGTTGAACGCATTGCCGAGCGGCTCCGGCCCCAGGCCCTTCAGCAGCTTGTGCGCCTCGAGCTCGGCCAGCGGATGCAGGTCCATCATCCCGAAGCGGCGCGCATCGTTGAAGCGCAGGCACCAGCCGTTCTCCGCCTGGAAGATCAGGTGGTCGTGCGGCTCCAGCACCTCCGGCCAGCCCTGGCCCAGCATCATGCGTCCCGACATGCCGAGATGGCCGATGACGGCGGTCCCGTCATCCAGCTCCCAGATCATGTATTTGGCGCGGCGCGCGATGCGCACGATGCGCCGCCCGGTCAGCCGCCGCGCGAACTCGACCGGCAGGGGAAAGCGCAGATCCTTGCGCCGCTGTTCCACCCGGGTCAGGAGCTTGCCCTCCAGCTTCATGGCCAGGCCCCGGCACACGGTCTCCACCTCAGGCAGTTCAGGCAACGCGGCTTCTCCCCCAAGATTCGGCCCCGAGATTCGGCCAGCTCAACTCACCACGCCACTACATCCGATCCTGTCAGGACTGCCAAGCCCTTGTCCTGCTGCGCCCTTTTGCCGTTGGAAAGCAATCCTGCCGCAAGCTATGGTGCCGGCCATGACAGAGGGGCACGACAACCGGGATACCTGGTTCGGCGACCGCAGGGTCGGCCGCGACCAGAAGACGATGCTGGTGCGCGACGTGTTTTCCTCGGTCGCGGACAAGTATGACCTGATGAACGACCTGATGTCGGCCGGCATCCACCGCCTGTGGAAAGGCGCGATGATCGACTGGCTGAATCCGCGCGCCGGCCAGAGCATCCTGGATGTCGGCGGCGGCACCGGCGACATCGCCTTCCGCATCCTGGCGCGCCGGCGCGACGCCCGCGTCACGGTGTGCGACCTCACTCCCGCCATGCTCGACCAGGGCCGCGACCGGGCGGTCGACCGCGGTATCCTCAGCGGCGTCGAATGGGTGGCCGGCAACGCCGAGCATCTGCCGTTCGACGAGATGCAGTTCGACGCCTATACGATCGGCTTCTGCCTGCGCAATGTCGCGGACTGGGACCAGGCGCTGCACGAGGCCTGGCGCGTGCTGAAGCCCGGCGGGCGGTTCCTGTGCCTGGAATTCTCGGCCGTCGCAATCCCCGCGCTTGCCAAGGCCTACGACCTCTATTCCTTCAAGGTGCTGCCCTGGCTGGGGCAGCAGGTGGCGGGCGATCGCGGCTCCTACCAGTATCTGGTGGAATCGATCCGCAAGTTCCCGAACCAGGAGACGCTCGCCGGCATGATGGCCAAGGCGGGGTTCGCGCAGGTCTCCTATCGCAATCTCTCGGCCGGCATCGCGGCTCTCCACTCCGGGTGGCGCGTCTAGATGCTCTCGTCGATCCGTTCCATCCGCCGCCTGTTCCTGATCGCGATTACCTTCGCGCGGCATGGCGCGCTGGCGCCGTTCGAGCATGCCATGGTCGGCGCCGGTCTCACGCCGATCGTGCTGTTCGTCATCCAGCTGCTGTTCGGCCGGCAGGTCGGCGACAAGCGCCCGGGCGAGCGGCTGGCGCTGGCGCTGAGCGAACTCGGCCCCGCCTTCATCAAGCTCGGCCAGGTGCTGTCCACGCGCTCCGACCTGCTCGGCGAGCAGGTGGCGGAGGATCTCGCCAAGCTGCAGGACCAGCTGCCGGCGTTCAGCGCGTTCCAGGCGCGCGCCACCATCGAGACCGAGCTCGGTGCGCGCATCGAGGAGCTGTACTCCCAGTTCGACGATGAGCCCGTCTCGGCCGCCTCGATCAGCCAGGTGCACTACGCGGTCACCGTGCCGGATGAGGACTATCCCGAAGGCCGCCAGGTCGCCGTGAAGGTGCTGCGCCCCGGCATCGAAGAGGCCTTCAGGGCCGACATCGAGCTGCTGCTGTGGCTGGCCTATCTGATCGAGCGCACGCAGCCGCGCCTCAAGCGCCTGAAGCCGGTCGAGGTGGTGCAGACCTTCGCCGCGACCGTGAGCGTGGAAATGGATCTGCGCCTCGAAGCGGCGTCGGCCGCGGAGCTGCG
>DATFDU010000425.1:0-6763 GCA_035251915.1 Dongiaceae bacterium
CGCGCGGTCGGCGCGCTCGTCCGCCGCCTCCTCGGCGCCGTAGAAGCGCGGCAGGTAGATCTTGATCGAGGTGCCCTGGTCCGGCTCGGAGTAGATCTTCACGTGGCCGCCCGACTGCTTGACGAAGCCGTAGACCATGGAAAGGCCGAGGCCGGTGCCCTTGCCCACGTCCTTGGTGGTGAAGAACGGATCGAAGGCGCGCGCCATCACCTCCCGCGTCATGCCGGCGCCGGTGTCGGTGACGGCGATCAGCACATACTGGCCCGGCGGCACGTCGCCGTGGTGGCGGGCGTAGCCTTCGTCCAGCAGGTAGTTCGCGGTCTCGATGGTGAGGCGCCCATCCTCCTGCATCGCGTCGCGGGCATTGACCGCGAGATTGAGAATGGCGCTTTCCAGCTGGTTCGCATCGACATGGATCAGCCACAGCCCGCCGCCGAGCACGGTCTCGAGCTTGATGCTGGCGCCGAGGGTGCGGCGCAGCAGGTCGGACATGCCGGAGACCAGCTTGTTGGCGTCGACCGGTGTCGGCGCCAGCGCCTGCTGGCGCGAGAAGGCGAGCAGGCGCCGGGTGAGGTTGGCGGCGCGCGTGGCGCCGTCGCGCGCCATCTCCAGATACTTGGCGTAGTCCTTCTCGCCCTTGGCGAGGCGGCGCTCCGCCATGTTGATCGCGCTCATCACCACCGCCAGCATGTTGTTGAAGTCGTGCGCGATGCCGCCGGAGAGATGCCCGATCGCCTCCATCTTCTGCAGCTGGCGCACCTGCTGCTCGGCCTCCTGCCGGCTGGACATCTCGGCGATCAGGGTGCGATTGGCGTTCTCCAGCTCCCGGGTGCGCGCCACCACCTGGCGCTCCAGGATCTCCTCGGCGCGCTTCTCGCGATCGATGTCGATGACCGAGGCGACCGCGCCGACGATGCCGCCGGCGAGGTCGCGGATCGGCGCCGCGATCTTGCGGATCCAGTGGCGCGAGCCATCGGCGGCCTCGGCGATGCACTCGATCTCCGCCATCTCGGCCTGGCCCTTGAGCACGCGGTAGACCGGCAGCTCTGGTTCGCGCACCGGGCTGCCGTCGGCATGGGTCAGCGGCCATTGATAGAACGAGTCGGCGCGCCGGCTGGCCGGGCCGAGGAAGCGCTCGAGCTGCCGGTTGCCCTCCAGGACCTCGCCGTTCGGGCCGGCGATCACCACCGCGACCGGCACGGTATCGAGGATGGCGCGCAGGCGCGATTCGTTGCGCCTGAGCTCGTCCTCGATCCAGTCGCGCGCCTGGGCCTGGCGCAGCAGATTGGCGGCCAGGGCGTGGATCTCGCGCACCGGCGAATGCAGGTCCAGCGCCTTCATGTCCTGCGCGCTCGAGACGCCGCTGCCGGTCAGCAGGCGCAACGGTCGCGACGCCACCCGCCACAGCCAGAACACCAGGAAGACGGAGACCGCGAGGGTCAGCAGCCCGAACCCGAGGAAACCGACCAGCTGGTCGCGCAGCGGCGCCTCGATCACCGCCGACGGCATGCTGGCGGCGATCAGCCAGTTGCCGAGGCTGGTGTGGGCATAGCCGACCAGGATCTCCTCGCCGTACGGATTGTTGCCGCGGAAGTTGCCTTCGACGCCCCTGGCCAGGGCGAGGAAGGCGGGGACGCCGGGCTCGCCGCTGAAGGCTTCATGGCCGGGGACGCGGGTCACATAGTCGCCCTTGCGATCGCCGATGCCGATGATCCACGCGCCGACCACGCCTTCGGTCAGCAGGGCGGCGATCCGCTCGGTCGGCGCCTGCATGCTCAGCAGGTAGCGCAGCTCTTCCCCATAGATGACCGGCACCACCACCGCGAACACCGGCCGGCCGGTGGCCCGCTCAATGAAGACGTCGGAGATGCCGGCCCGCCGCTCGGCAATCACCGCGGCATCGTCGGCGAGATGGAACGGGCCGAGCGCGCCGCTGCGGGGGTATGCGGTGTTGACCAGCTGCTGGCCATCGGGCGTGCGCAGGATGACGTGGGCGCCGGTCAATTCCAGGACTTGCTCGGCTTGGTCATGAAAGCCGGCATAGTCGCCTGCCCTGAGCCGGGCGGATGTGGTGAGGGTGCTGAGCGTGGTCCGGAGGCCGTTGAGGTCGCGGTCGATGACGGCCGCGATCTGCCGCGCCGTGGTCAGCGCCTCGAGCGCATAGCGCTCGCGCTCGACCGTGGCGTAGCGCAGCAGCAGCATGCCGGTGAAGGCAAGGCCCGGTCCGAGCAGCAGCAGGATGAGGAACCCCAGCAGGACCTGGGTGGAGAAGCGGGGCAATCGTCCTGACCTGACCGGCCGAAATATGCCGTGATTGACCGACACCCGTTCCCCCGGACAAGGCCTGATGGCGGCGCCACGGTCGCACGGAAGGCGGATCGCTGACAACACGCTCCTCGGCCCAGGCGGCCGCGGGCGACATGACCCGATCGGGCTCGGAACTCGCCTGACGTTCGCGGCGTTGCTATCGGATTCGCCACCTCATGCGCCGAGGCGACGGCTCGCCGGGCGGAGTCGACGGCTCGCGCCGGGCACAGCGGAGGAGCAGCATGTACAATATCCTGACCATCATCGGCGTGATCGTCGTCGTCCTGGCTGTCCTGGCGTTCTTCGGTCTGCGCTGACGGCAACCGGCTGCCGACATTGTGCGCGTTGCGGCCTGCAAGCCGGGGCGTGCCGATCGTTTCGGCCGATCAGCATCGGAGAAAAAAATCGGCGAAGCTGCCAACCGGCAGCCTCGCCGTCGCGCGCCTCACCACTGAGGGGGATAGTCGGGGTGACAAGCTGCGCAATCGGGCGGATCAATGCAGGCGGCGGTAGTAGGTTCCGCGCAGAATGCGATTTAGCGGCTGCGGTTTCATCGCCGACGCTCTGTGTGGCTTCGCGGCCACCGTGGGTCCAGTGCTCTCCTCGCCAGAGTGCTTGAACAGCTAGACCGTAACGATGCGGGCTAGCTTCTTGAAAGGGTCCAGCACCTCAACTTCCCGGCCTCGAAAATCCGCCACGTTTCGCGTGACGAGAACGAGTCGCCTGACGCGCGCGGTTGCGGCCAAAGCCATGTCGTCATTGTGCTTCCCCTTTGTTCCAACAAGCCGACCCCACTCCGCCGCGATCTCGCGGTCGATCGGAATGATGCGATCGCGGTAGGCCCGCGCCAGGGCGTCCAGCCGATGCTGTGCATCCAAAGCCTGCTGCGTTGGCCTTCGGGCACGCTCGCGGGCGATACCTTCCTGGATTTCCTTGATCGTCAAGGCGCTGATGCACAACTCGGAGTCATCAATGGTCGCAAAGCCATGTACGGACATTCTTGTGGCCGCCGGGATGCATCTCACGAAGCACATTCGTATCGAGCAGGTACCTCACTGCTCGATCTCACGCGGCCCTTTCGCTGACTTGGCGATCCGCACATCCTGCAAGCCAATATCGCCTACCATACGCTTGAAGCTGCGGGCAGGATAAGGCCGGCCTTTCTTGGGATAGACCTTGGCATATTCGATCGCAGCCTCGACCTGGGCGCGTGAAAGCGTCGGATAGTCCTCGAGAATCTGAGACACGCTTTGTCCAGCCGACAATCCGGCAATGGCATAGGCGGGAATGTCGGTGCCGCGGATCACCGGCTCCGCATCGCCCACCACCTCGATGTCGTCCTTCAGCGCGCGCAAACGCTTGAGGTTCCGCAACAGCTCCCGGTCGAGCGCAGCAAGGTCGGTCTCGAACGGGCCCCATCGCAAGCGCCGCTGGCGCGCCGGCAAGGCGCGGATCGCCCGATAGATGCTCTTGCGGCCTGACGGCGTAAGCTCCGTCCCAAGATCGGAAGCGACGCGATAGAAGCGCAGCTCCGGAAGCCCGAACAATCGGGATGAAAGCCTGCCACGGCGCCGGATTACGGCTTTGACAATGCCTTCGTCCACGGCCTTGTTGATGACGGCGCTGGGTTGGCCGAGGATATAGCTGGCCTCGTTCACGGTTACCCGCACATCTTCAGTCATGGCATGCTCCATTAATACATCCTAACATGGGGATGCATTAGGCGCAACACAAGGTCGCAGCCTACGCCTTGTAGGCACCGATGCCTTCGCCGAGGAACTCGTTGTTGGTTTCGCGCAGCCGGGCGGCCGCGTCGTCATAGAGGAAGGGCAGGAAGGCGTAGCGCTTGCCCGCCGTCACGGGCGAGACCTGGTGCAGCAGCGAGCAGGAGAACACGCAGGCGGTGCCGGTCGGCAGCTTGAAGCTCTTCGGGCCGTATTCGGGGAAGCTGATCTCGCCGCCCTCGAATTCGTGGTTGAGGTTGATGGAGACGGCGAAGCGGCGGTGCGCCGTGCCCCTGGTGGTGTTGTCGCGGTGGGCGCGGAAATGGCCGTGCTCCTCGGCGGCGTAGCAGGCGACCAGGTAGCGCTCCATGCGCGTCACCTGGAACTGATGCACCTTCTTGATCTCCGGCACGATGCGGCGGTGGATGCGCAGCTGGGTCTGCTTGATCAGCGCCTGGTCCTCCAGCAGCACGTCGCGGCGCACTTTGTGCTTGGTGTCCTTGATCTCGACGGTCTTGCCGTCGACCTCGCGCATGAAGCCGGATTCGCGGCCGCCCGCGCCTTCGTAGACGGCGATCAGCTGCCGGCAGAACTCGGGTTCGAACACGTCGGGCAGGATGAGGACCGGGACCGGCACCTCGATGCCGGCGAACCGGTCGGGCGCCGGCAGCGCCTTGAGATAGTCGAGGAGGGCGGGGATCTCGGCACCGTTCGGCTGGAACGGCAGCACGCGCTTGACCCGCATGATGGGGTCGATCACCACCCAGAAGCGGCGCATCTCCAGCCGCTTGGGATTCGGCACCGCCTGGGTCGAGATGGCGCCATAGAGCCGGGCGACGGCGCCGTCGAAGTCCCAGAAGAAGCGCAGGCCGGGCATGGAATCGGCGACCCGTTGCTGGGCCTCATCGTTGGGGTCGAGGCTGACGCCGAAGAAGCAGGCGCGGCTGTCGTCGAACAGCGCGCGGTTGGCGGCGATCGCGGCGATCGCCCGCCGGCCGTCCTCGTCCCCTGCGGTGCCGAAGAAGCACAGCACGATCCAGCGCCCGCCGACGGTGTCGAAGGCATAGTTCGGGTTGCCGCCGGAGCGCTGGTGGAACCAGGGCGCGGGGTCGCCGGGCGTCAGGCTGGCAAAGCTCTTGGGTTTCGGCTTCTGGGTCTGCGGAATCATGGAAGAAATCAGCCCTCGGTTGCCCACGCGGTTGTCCTGGGCGGGATCGGCGCTATGCTGGCGGCGGCTCCGGCCCACAGGAGAAAATACCATGCGGATCGTGTCAATATCGCTCGCCGCCGCGCTGGTGACCGCGGTCACCCTTGCCTCGGCTTTTGCGGCCGAACGCTGGCAGAGGCTGCCGGAGGCGCCGGCCATGCCGGTCTCCAAGGTGGCGGGCTATGCCCCGGTCAACGGCATCCATATGTACTACGCGGTCTATGGGGCGGGCGACCCGGTGCTGCTGATCCATGGCGGGCTGGGCCATGCCGACCTGTGGGCCAACCAGGTGCGGGACCTGATGACGGACCACATGGTGATCGTGGCGGACAGCCGCGGCCATGGGCGCTCGGGCCGCAACGCCGAGGCCTATAGCTATGACCTGATGGCCTCGGACTATTTGGCGCTGCTGGACTATCTGAAGGTCGACAAGGCGGCGCTGGTCGGCTGGAGCGACGGCGGCATCATCGGGCTCGACATCGCGATGAAGCAGCCGGAGCGCCTGACCAGGCTGTTCGCGCACGCCGCCAACGTGACGGTCGACGGCGTCGATCCCAAGGTGATGGAAAGCAAGGTGTTCAACGCCTACATCGCCGAGATGGGCGAGGACTACAAGAAGATGTCGAAGACGCCCGGCGAGTTCGACGCCTTCGTCGAGCAGATCGGGCAGATGTGGGCAAGCCAGCCGAACTGGAGCGACGCCGAACTCGCCAAGATCACGGTGCCGACCGCGATCGTGCTGGGCGACCATGACGAGGCGATCACGCGTGCGCACACCGAGCACATGGCGCAGGTGATCCCGGGCGCGACGCTGGTGATCCTGCCGGACACCAGCCACTTCGCGATGCTGCAGGATCCCAAGGGCTACAACAAGGCGGTGCGGGACTTCCTCGCCGCGAACTGAAGGACGAAGTAGAGACCAGGTATGCCAGTCATCATCAACAGCGCAGAGATCCATCCTTTCCTGCCGTCGCTCGGCACGCCGCTGGCGATCGAGAGCGCGCGCGCCGAGCATCAGGACATCCGCCCGCTCGAGATCGCAATCATCAACCTGATGGCGGACAAGCAGACCACCGAGCGGCAGCTGGCCTTATGGCTCGGCAACACCAGCCTGCAGGTGAAGCTGACCTTCGCGACCACAGACTCCTATTTCCGCGAGGTGCGGAACGGGCGCGAGACCAAGAACACGCCGGTCGAGCATATCCGCAAGTTCTATTCCGCCTGGAGCGAGATCAAGGACCGCAAGTTCGACGGCTTCATCGTCACCGGCGTCAACGCGCTGAAGGAGCGGGTGAGCGACGAGGACATCTGGCCTGAGGTGCAGGAGATCCTGCGCTGGACCGAGAGCAACGTGCTGTCCTCGCTGTTCCTGTGCTGGGGCGCCAAGGCGGCGCTCAAGCACTTCCACGACGTCGAGAGCCACAAGAGCCGGCAGAAGCTGTTCGGCCTGTTCGAGCATCGCCTGCTGTCGGACAAGACCGGGCTGCTGTTCGGCTTCCCCGATGTGTTCTCCGTCCCGGTGTCG
>DATFDU010000426.1:0-5013 GCA_035251915.1 Dongiaceae bacterium
CGGCGCGCAGGAATTGCGCCGCATGGTGCAGCAATTCGGCCTCTCCGTGGTGCATGCCTATATGGGCCATGTGCAGGCCAATGCGGCGGAGCAGGTGCGCCGCGTCATCGACCGCCTGAGCGACGGCTCGTTCGTCTACGAGATGGACGACGGCGCGAAGATCGCGGCGTCCGTCACCGTCGACCGCAAGGCGCGGCGCGCGCGCATCGATTTCACCGGCACCTCGCCGCAGCGGCCGAACAACTTCAACGCGCCGTCCGCGGTGGCGAAGGCCGCGGTGCTCTATGTCTTCCGCACCATGATCGACGACGAGATCCCGATGAACGCCGGTTGCCTGGAGCCGCTGGACATCGTGATCCCGGAGGGCTGCATGCTGCGCCCGACCTATCCGGCGGCGGTGGTCGCCGGCAATGTCGAGACCTCGCAATGCATCACCGATGCGCTCTACGGTGCCATGAAGGTGATGGCGGCGTCCCAGGGCACCATGAACAACTTCACCTTCGGCAACGACCGGCACCAGTATTATGAAACGGTGGCGGGGGGCTCGGGCGCCGGGCCGGGGTTCGATGGCACCGACGCGGTCCAGACCCACATGACCAACTCGCGCCTGACCGATCCGGAGGTGTTGGAGTTCCGCTTCCCTGTCCTGGTGGAGGAATTCCGCATCCGGCGCGGCAGCGGCGGCGGCGGCCGGCATCGCGGCGGCGACGGCGTGGTGCGCCGCATCCGCTTCCGCGAGGCGATGACGGCGGCGATCCTCTCCGGCCACCGCCGCATCCAGCCCTATGGCCTGGAAGGCGGTGCGCCGGGTGCCCTGGGCCGCAACCATGTGGAGCGGGCGGACGGCTCGACGGTCGAGCTCAGCGGCACCGACAAGATCGACATGCAGCCCGGCGATTGCTTTATCATAGAGACCCCGGGCGGCGGCGGCTTCGGCGCGCCCGCCATGCCCAAGGCAGCGGAGTAGCGCTCATGGCCATTGCAAACACCACCCGGCGCGTTCCCGAGCCGAAGCCGCTGATCGATGCGCTGCAGGCGATGCTGGGCGAGCGCTGCAGCGTCAATCCCGGCATCCTCGACCGGCACGGCCACGACGAGAGCTATCACGCGACCTTCAAGCCGGACGTGGTGGTGTTCCCGGAGAGCACCGAGGAAGTCGCCGCCATCATGCGCCTGGCGCGCAAGCATAGCTCGCCGGTGATTCCGTTCGGCGTCGGCACCTCGCTGGAGGGTCACGTCGCGGCGATGGAGGGCGGCGTCTCGATCGACATGGGGCGCATGAATCGCGTCGTCGAGGTGAATGCCGAGGACCTCGACGTGCTGGTGGAGGCCGGCGTCACGCGCAAGCAACTGAACACCTACCTGCGCGACCAGGGCCTGTTCTTCCCGATCGATCCCGGCGCCGACGCGACGCTCGGCGGCATGGCCTCGACCCGCGCCAGCGGCACCAACGCGGTGCGCTACGGCACCATGCGCGAGAATGTGCTGGGCCTCACCATCGTCACCGCCGACGGCCGCATCATGAAGACCGGTGGCCGCGCGCGCAAATCGGCGGCGGGCTACGACCTGACGCGGCTGTTCGTCGGCTCGGAAGGCACGCTCGGCGTCATCACCGAGGTGCGCCTCAGGCTCTACGGCATTCCGGAGACGATGGCGGCGGCGGTGACACCGTTCCCGACCATCGCCGATGCGGTCAACACCGTGATCCGCGTCATCCAGTCCGCCATCCCGGTGGCGCGCATCGAGCTGCTGGACGAGTTCCAGATGAAGGCCAGCAACCTCTATTCCAAGCTGGACTATGCCGAGCAGCCGACCCTGTTCATCGAGTTCCACGGCAGCGAAGCGGCCGTCGCAGAGCAGGTCGAGCTGGTGAAGGCGATTGCCGCGGACTACGGCGGCGGCGAATTCCGCTGGAGCGTGAAGCCGGAAGAGCGCACCAAGCTGTGGCAGGCGCGGCACGACGCCTATTATGCCGGCATGGCAATGCGGCCCGGCTCGAAGGGCTGGCCAACCGACGTGTGCGTGCCGATCTCGCGGCTTGCCGACTGCATCGTCGAGACGCGCAGGGACATCGAAGCGACCGGCCTCACGGCAATGATCCTCGGCCATGTCGGTGACGGCAACTTCCACACCACGATCCTGGTGGACCCGAACGATCCCGCGGAGCTGAAGCGCGCCGAGGCGTTCAACGACCGCCTGGTCGACCGCGCCCTCGCGATGGGCGGCACCTGCACCGGCGAGCACGGCATCGGCTTCGGCAAGATCGCGTTCCTGGAACGCGAGCACGGCGAGGCGGTCGGGCTGATGCGGCTGATCAAGCAGACGCTCGATCCGGAGAACCGGATGAATCCGGGAAAGATTTTTAGGGCCTGACGGCTCTGCAGCTCCACCTGCTCACGGGCTATTCTCCGCATATTCTGCGGTAATAGCGCTTCCGTTTGCGGAGAATGGAGCCTATAATCTCCGTAGTAAATGCGGAGATTAATGTGTTCATCTGGGAACGATCCGACTGGCCGCGGTTTACTTGGCACAGCGACCGGATCATGGCCAGGCTCGCCGCCGTCCGCCATGGCCAGGGCCGCGTGCTCGGCCGGATGGAACGGCTCGGTTTCCTGCTCAAGCAGGAAGCGTTCCTCCGCACCCTCACCCAGGATGTCGTGAAGTCGAGCGAAATCGAAGGCGCGCGCCTGGACGCCGACCAAGTGCGCTCCTCGATCGCGCGGCGCCTCGGTATGGATGTCGCCGGCCTCGTCGCCGCGGATCGTCACGTCGACGGCGTTGTCGAAATGATGCTGGATGCCACCCAGCATTTCGATCGCCCCTTGAGCGCCAAGCGGCTCTTCGCATGGCACGCTTCCTTATTCCCGATCGGCCATAGCGGGATGTCGCGCATCCGGGTGGGCGCTTGGCGCGACGATTCGCGCGGCCCGATGCGCGTCGTCTCCGGGCCGATCGGCCGCGAGCGCGTGCACTACGAGGCCCCGCCCGCTGAGCAGGTTCCTGCTGAAATGAAGACCTTTCTCGAATGGTTCAACGCGCCATCCGATCTGGACCTGGTGCTGAAGTCCGCTCTGGCGCATTTCTGGTTCGTGACCATCCACCCCTTCGAGGACGGCAACGGCCGCATCGCGCGCGCCATCGCCGATCTGACGCTGGCGCGCTCGGAATCCAGTCCTCAGCGCTTCTACAGCATGTCGAGCCAGATCCGGCTCGAACGCAGCGCCTACTACAAAGTGCTCGAACGCTCCCAGAAGGGTGCTCTCGACATCACGCACTGGCTCGAATGGTTTCTGGACTGCCTCGGTCGTGCGATCGCCAGTTCCGATGCTGCGCTGTCCGACGTCATGCGAAAGGCGCAATTCTGGGGGAGGTTTGCGCAGGCCGGCCTCAACGAACGTCAGGTCGACGTGCTCAACCGGATGCTGGATGGCTTCGAAGGCAAGATGACGAGCTCGAAGTGGGCCAAGCTCGCGAAGTGCTCGCAAGACACCGCGCATCGCGATATCCAGGACCTGATCAAGAGGGGCGCCCTCAAGCGAAATCCGGCTGGAGGCCGCAGCACGAGCTACGACCTCGATCTATGATCACTCGGCATCGGGAACCGATGGGCGAAACGCAATTCGCCTTGAAGCGTCGGGCCTACTCCTCGTCCTTCGGCCGCTCCCGGCGGTTGCCATCGTGGAGCTTCTCGGCCTTGGCTTCCAGCAGGCGGTCGCGTTCACGGTCGGCCTTGATTCGGCCCCATTTCACACGCCGTTCGCGGGCGCGGGCCTTGTCCTCTTCGCGCTGCTTGGCCTTGCGGACATGGTTCAGGTTGACGATTTCGGCCATGATCTCAGGGTTCTCCTCGCAAAAAAGTCACCAGGAGCCGGCGGGTTCTGCTTGCGAGGCATTTTGTCCCGCAGCGATAATGACGGCAAGCGGTTCCGAACTCTGACTTCGGCCCCCGGAACCCGGAAACGAGCCAATGGCTCCTCACAAACAAGGGCAGAGACGATATGAAAAAAGTGCTGTGGATCGTCGGCGGCCTGATCGGCCTCCTCATCGTGGTGGCCCTGGCGGCGCCGTTCTTCGTCGATCTCAACGACTACAAGGCTGAGATCGCGGCGAAGGCGAAAGAGGCGACCGGCCGCGACCTCGCGATCGACGGCGACATCTCGCTGTCGATCCTGCCGACGCCCGGCGTGGTGATCCATGGCCTCCGCTTCGGCAACGCGCCGGGCGGCAGCCAGCCCGACATGGCGACGCTGGAATCGGCCACGGTCAAGGTGGCGATCATGCCGTACCTGACCTCCAACACCGTCGAGGTCGAGGAGATCGTTCTCGAGAAGCCGACCTTCGTGTTCGAGAAGCTGAAGGACGGCAGCGGCAACTGGCAGATCGCGCCGCAAGCGGCAGCGCCGGAAGCCGGCGTGACTCCCGAGCCGAGCGAGGCGCCCTCCGCGGAGGGCGGCAGCCCGATGGCGGTGGTGATCAAGAGCGCCTCGATCGAAGGCGGCACGCTGATCTATCGCGACCTCGCGGCCGGCACCGAGCAGAAGGTGGAGAATCTCAACATCGACCTGTCGCTGGACAGCCTGACCGGGCCATTCCAGGCCGAGGGCGGCGCGACCGTCGCCAACATCCCGCTCGGCTTCCGCGTCAAGACCGGCGCGCTCGACCAGACCAAGCCGATGCCGCTCGACGTCAGCTTCAACCTGACCGACGCCAATGCCACCATGGGCTTCGTCGGCGAGGTGAACATCGCCGCCGTGGAAGACCCGACCAAGCCGATCGTCACCGGCAAGCTCTCCAGCAAGGGCGACAACCTTGCGAAGCTGATCGCCGGCATGCCGAACCAGTCGGCGGACGGCTTGCCGCCGATCATGGCTCAGGCGTTCGCGGTGGAGGGCGACATCCAAGCCGGCAAGACCAACGCGCGGACCGACAACTTCACCGCCACGCTCGGCGACCTCAACGCCAAAGCGAGCGTCGCCGCCAGCTATGAGGCGGCGCCGTCGGTCGAGGCGAATC
>DATFDU010000427.1:0-2700 GCA_035251915.1 Dongiaceae bacterium
AGGTGCTTGGCGCGCAGCGGGTCCTCCGGCCGCACGGTCTGCAGATGCTCCGGCGCGAACGAGGGGATACCGGTGAATTGCAGCTGTTCGCCCTCGGTCAGCGTGTCGCCGATCCGCAGGTTGCCGTGGTTCGGCACGCCGATGATGTCGCCGGGATAGGCGTCTTCCGCGATCTCGCGGTCCTGCGCCAGGAACTGCACCGGGTTGTGGAGGTTGATCTGCTTGCCCGAGCGCACATGCAGCAGCTTCATGCCGCGCTTGAAGTCGCCGGAGCAGAGGCGCACGAACGCGATGCGGTCGCGGTGCTTCGGATCCATGTTGGCCTGGATCTTGAAGACGAAGCCCGTCACCTTGTCCTCGGCCGGCTCGACCTTGCGGGTGAGCGTCGGCTGCGGGCGCGGGGACGGCGCGTATTTCGCGAGGCCGTTCAGCAGCTCCGCGACGCCGAAATTGTTGATCGCCGATCCGAAATAGACCGGGCTCAGATGCCCTTCGCGGTAGCTCTGCACGTCGAATTGCGGCAGCAGCTCGCGCGCCATCTCCGCATCATGGCGCAGCTGGTCGACCGCGTCCGTCGGCAGGTGCTGCTTCAGCGCCGCTTCGTCGAGACCCTTGATCTCGATGCCCTCGGCCTGGGTGCCGCCGCGCTGCATCAGCACCAGCCGGTCGTCCAGGAGGTCGAAGCAGCCCTTGAAGCTCCTGCCCATGCCGATCGGCCAGGATGCCGGCGTCACGTCGAGCGCCAGGGTCTGCTCGATCTCGCTGAGGAGGTCGAGCGGCTCGCGGCCTTCCCTGTCCAGCTTGTTGATGAAGGTGATGATCGGCACGTCGCGCAGCCGGCAGGCCTCGAACAGCTTGCGAGTCTGGCTCTCGATGCCCTTGGCAGCGTCGATCACCATGACCGCGCTGTCGACCGCGGTCAGCGTGCGATAGGTGTCCTCGCTGAAATCCTCGTGGCCCGGCGTATCCAGCAGGTTGAAGGTGCACCCCGCATAGTCGAAGGTCATGACCGAGGCGGTGACCGAGATGCCGCGCTCGCGCTCGACCTTCATCCAGTCGGAGCGCGCGCGCCGCTGCTCGCCGCGCGCCTTGACGGCGCCCGCCATCTGGATGGCGCCGCCGAACAGCAGCAGCTTCTCGGTCAGGGTGGTCTTGCCGGCGTCCGGATGCGCGATGATCGCAAAGGTCCGCCGCCGGGCGACCGCGGTCTCGAGGTTCGTGGGCATGTGCCTGATGGTCCCAAAAGTCGCCGGGAATGTAGGGATTTTTCAGGGGATTTCCAGGGGATTCAGTGCCGCAGGCCCGGCGCTGGCTGGGCTCGCGGCTGGGGTTCTCCGAAAGCTTGGGATTAAAGCTCACAGAGGATTCGCAGGTACAGCCATCCACAGGGCAATGCATACGCCCGCCATTACTTCAGCGCCGTAGCCGCACTCAGCGGGTTAGGGGCACGGTCATGCTCGCGCCATCATAGCCCTTCGGCTTGTGCCGTGCCCGGACGGTGACTTCCTCGATCTTCCGAGGAATCTTCACGCCGTAGAGATCGCGCGTAAACGGCTGCTCCTCGACATGGGGGTGCAACAGGATCCGCTGACCGAGCAGCGTCCCGTCCGGGGCCAGCACTTCGAAGGCATCGGCGTAATGCTGCCAACCCGTATCGTTGCTGCGAATCGTTACGTCGAAGTCGTAGGTCTCGGCACCGGCGCTCCTGACCCTGACGTCGATCACGTCGGCCTCGCCCGCGAGTGCCGGCGCGCTCAGCATGGCGACCATAAGCCCAAGTATTCCCGAGCGTCTCTTCATATAGGGACTCTAGGCTCGGCGCCGGATTGCGCAAGCCCGCCGCCGCTAGCCCGCCGTCTTGGTCGAGGTCAGCACGCTGTCGACGCCGTAGATCTGCCGCAGGCAGCGCGCCACGTAGGCGGCGAGCTCGGTTTCCATCCCTTCCATCTGGATGTCGATGTGCAAGGTCGTGTGACCGCCGTCGCGGGCCGAGGCGACGATCACGTCGCTGTGCCAGCGGGTCGGCACCAGGTTACGCTTGGCGAACAGCTCGAGCACGCGCGACATCATGCCGGGGGTGGCATCGGCGCGGATCGCGAAGCAATGGGTATCGACCGCCGGAAGCGGCGATGGAGCGCGGGGATGGAGGCTAGGTCGGGTGGCGTCAGAGAGAGACATGGCACGCAAACTCCACAGTGGCAGTTGAAACGCAAATCATCGCTTCCGGGAGCCCAATGGGCGCCCGGCCGATAATTCGCGCATCAATGCGCTGCTGGAGGTGCGTGGTCATGAGCAAAGGGTAGCGGCCGGAGGCGGCAGCGTCAACCGCCGCCGCCGACCGCAAGTCGCGCCTTTACCCTCGGTTAACCCTGCCGTCACTAGCTCTTGCGCGCCAGCGCCAGGCCGACACCAGCGCCGATCAGTAGCCCGCCCGACAGCCGGTTGCGCAGCCGGCCGCGGGTGGCGAGGAAGCGCCGCGCCCGTGCCGCCAGCAACGCCCAGCCGCCATCGACCAGCACCGCCAGCGCCAGGAAGGTCGCGGACAATAGCGCGATCTCGACGCCCACGTCCGGCCCGCCCGACAGGAACTGCGGAAAGAACGCGCCGTAGAACAGCAGGGTCTTGGGATTGCTGAGCGACACCAGCAGCGCGCGCACGACCATCGCGCGCGGCGACTTGCGCTCCGGTGCCGTGCGCGTG
>DATFDU010000428.1:0-9428 GCA_035251915.1 Dongiaceae bacterium
AAACGACGAGCCATCGCGAAACTCCCGCCCTGATCGGGCCTTCTGCCGCCTCCATGCTCCTCCGTAGACTTTAACAACTGATTGAAGCCGCTGATGGTTCCCCTGGCCGTTTGCCCTCATCCCTTGGCCGGAAATACGGCGCTTAAAGCCTTTGCAGGCAACGCTTGCGACCCTTGGCGTTCTCCCTATACTCCGCCCGTTTTTCGGACCTGAGGGGCGTGATGGCCAAGAAAATCAACAAGGTCGTGCTGGCTTATTCCGGCGGGCTCGACACCAGCGTCATCCTGAAATGGCTGCAGACCACCTATGGCTGCGAGGTGGTGACCTTCACCGCCGATCTCGGCCAGGGCGAGGAGCTGGAGCCGGCGCGCAAGAAGGCCGAGCTGCTCGGCATCAAGCAGATCTATGTCGAGGATCTGCGCGAGACCTTCGTGCGCGACTACGTGTTTCCGATGTTCCGCGCCAACGCGCTCTATGAAGGCACCTACCTCCTCGGCACCTCGATCGCGCGCCCGCTGATCGCGCGGCGCCAGATCGAGATCGCGAGGGAGACCGGCGCCGACGCCGTCGCCCACGGCGCGACCGGCAAGGGCAACGATCAGGTGCGGTTCGAGCTGACCTACTATGCGCTCAATCCCGACATCAAGGTCATCGCGCCGTGGCGCGAGTGGGAGCTGACCAGCCGCACCAAGCTGATCGAGTTCGCGGAAAAGAACCAGATCCCGATCGCCAAGGACAAGCGCGGCGAAGCGCCGTTCTCGGTCGACGCCAACCTGCTGCACTCTTCCAGCGAGGGCAAGGCGCTGGAGGACCCTTGGCACGAGCCGGAGGAGTTCGTCTATCAGCGCACCATCGCGCCCGAGGCCGCGCCCGACAAGGCAACCTATGTCGAGATCGGCTTCGAAAAGGGCGATGCGGTCTCCATTGACGGCAAGACGCTGTCGCCGGCCGCGCTGCTGACCCAGCTCAACGCTCTCGGCAAGGCCAACGGCATTGGCCGGCTCGACCTGGTGGAGAACCGCTTCGTCGGCATGAAGTCGCGCGGCGTCTACGAGACGCCGGGCGGCACCATCCTGCATCACGCCCACCGCGGCATCGAGAGCATCACCCTCGACCGCGGCGCCGCGCATCTCAAGGACGAGATCATGCCGCGCTATGCCGAGCTTATCTACAACGGCTTCTGGTTCAGCCCTGAGCGCGAGATGCTGCAGGCCCTGATCGACAAGAGCCAGGAGCATGTCGAGGGCACGGTGCGCCTGAAGCTCTACAAGGGCAACTGCATCGTGGCCGGCCGCAAGAGCCCGAAGAGCCTCTACAGCCTCGCCCACGTCACCTTCGAGGAGGACCAGGGGTCCTACGACCAGCGCGACGCGGCGGGTTTCATCAAGCTCAACGCGCTGCGCCTGCGCCTGCTGAAACGCGGACGCGGCTAGCAATGCTGGCTCACCACGCCGGAACGCCTGCCATCCTCGGATGCAGCCATAACAGGATGGAGACATAGAGCGCCGCCGTCAGGGCGAGGCGTCGCCACCCGATCTCGCGCCAGCGCAGGCGTGCCCGGCCCCGCGCCATCGCGACGAACGGCACATTGGAGGAGCGTGCGGTAAAGTCCGCCCATGCCGCCTCGCCCCACTTCGCGCGCTGCTTCGTTTCGATGCGCGGCAGGAACAGCAGCGCCAGCGCCGCGAACGCAACATAGCGCAGCGCCTCGGCCGCCTCCGCCACCACCGCGAGATGCGCCAGCGACCAGAGGCCAAGTCCCCACATTACCGGATTGCGTGTGACCGCGAGGATGCCAGTCACCTGGCGCCGCGCCAGCCGCCCCGCCGCCAGCGTCGCCGTCGGATTGTTCTGCGTGAAGCCGCACACCAGCAGCAGCAACGCGAGCGGCATGATGAGCAGCGGAATCCCCGCCGCCCAGGCCGGCGGCTGCCAGTAGATCACGACCGGCGCGGCATCCACGGCGTGCCCGATCCAGATCAGCTGCACGATCGCGACCGCACCATAGCTCCAGGCGAACGGCCGCTCGCCGAGCGTGCGCACCAGAACGCCGCGCACCGGATTCTCCGCCAGGGCGATATGGGTCGCGAGAAAGAGGCCGAGGGCGACGATGAGATGAGACAAAGGCAGGCCGCAGCGCTGTTGCTCTGCCTGTTGTTACGCGCGAGCTCCCGCGTTGGATCAGCCGCGCGCTACGCGTCGACGGCTTCCGCCTTCCGCACCGCCTTGATCTTGCGGTAGGCGTCGTTGAGCTGCGCGGCCTTGCGGGTGGCCATCTCCAGGAAGTCGGCCGGCAGGCCGAGGGAATGCACGCGGTCGGGGTGTACCGCGCCCACCGCGCGGTGGTAGGCCTCCTGCACCTCGGCATCGCTGGCCGTCATCGGCACGCCGAGCAGGTCATACGGGTCGCGCGAATCGACCTGGCGCCCGATCTCCAGCGGCGACAGGCGCAGGATGGTCTTTTTCGCCACGATGATGAGCGAGCCGTCCGGCCGCTCGAACGGCAGGAACTCGCGGTCGTCGTTCAGGGTGTCGATCACGCGCTCGGTCGGAAAGACGAACATGTAGACCAGCTCGTCGCCGTCGCCGGTGTCGAGATTCACCGCGATCTTGCGGCGCTGCTTCTTGTTGCGGTTGGTTTCGAGCACGGATCAGCCCCAAGGGAATTTGCCCGTGTCCAGGTTACGGGCACCCCTCCTTATGAAGGGTTAAAGGTGCATAATTCCCAATGAAACCAATGGGCCGCTAGCGATGAAGCGGCATGCTGACTGGACGATTATTCCGGCAGCTTGACCCCGCGCTGCCGGCAGGCCGCGATCAGCGTGTTGTTGAGCAGCATGGCGATGGTCATCGGGCCGATGCCGCCCGGTACCGGCGTGATGGCGCCGGCCTTGGGATGGCAGCTGGCGTAGTCGACGTCGCCGACCAGCTTGCCCTTGCCGTCGCGCTCGATGCGGTTGATGCCGACGTCGATGACGACGGCGCCGTCCTTGATCCAATCGCCCTTCACCATCTCCGGCCGGCCGACCGCGGCGACCACGATGTCGGCGCGGCGCACTTCGCCGGGCAGGTCCCGGGTCTTGGAATGCGCGATGGTGACAGTGCAGCTTTCGTTCAGCAGCAGCTGCGCCATCGGCTTGCCGACGATGTTGGAGCGGCCGATCACCACCGCGTGCTTGCCGGCGAGATCGCCGAGCCGGTCCTTCAGCAGCAGCAGGCAGCCGTACGGCGTGCACGGCACCAGCCCCTGCCCGCCGGTCGCGAGCCGGCCGGCGTTCACCACGTGGAAGCCATCGACGTCCTTGTCCGGATCGATGGCGTTGATGATGGCCTGCGGGTCGATCTGCTTCGGCAGCGGCAATTGGACCAGGATGCCGTTGACGTTCGGGTCCTTGTTGAGCTTGTCGATCAGCGCCAACAGCTCGGCCTGCGAGGTCGTGGCCGGAAGCCTGTCTTCGAAACTTGCCATGCCGGCATGCGCTGTCTGCTCGCCCTTGTTGCGCACATAGACCTTGCTGGCCGGATCCTCGCCCACCAGCACCACCGCGAGGCCCGGCGTGATTCCGTGCTGCTCCTTGAGCGCCTTGACCTGGCGCGCGATCTTCTCGCGCAGCTTGGCGGCGAAGGCCTTGCCGTCGATCACCTTGGGGTCCGTCAATGTGCGCTCGGACATGCCATCCTCATCAATGCTTCTGCGCCGCCAGCCAGGCTTGCAGTCTGGCCAGCAAATCCTGCGACGGGCCGCGAATCTCCACCAGCTTCCGGCGGTCTGTCGCGCCGGAGACGACCGAAATGGCCGATTTTGCGACACCCCATTCCCGGGCCAGCAGGGCGATCATGGCCTCGTTCGCCTTGCCGGATTCGGGTGCCGCCGTGACCGAGAGCTTCAGCGCTTTCCCGCCGTCCGGCTCGTCCAGCAGCCCGCCGAATTGGCTGCGTTTCGCCTTCGGCGTCACCTTGAGGCGCACCTGCACGCCGTCGGGGCTGCGGCGGAACGGCAAGCCTAGTAGAGTCCCTGCATCGCGAGCGGCGCGAGGAAATAGATGTCCACGGCATGGACCAGGATGAGCAGAATCACCGGCGACAGGTCGAAACCGCCGAGATTGCGCAGGAAGGGCAGCAGCCGGCGGATATAGGCCAGCACCGGTTCGACCAGCCGGCTGGTCAACTGCCACACCATGCCGACGAACTGGTTGCGGGCGTTCACCACGTTGAAGGCCACCAGCAGGCTGAGGATCACATGCACCAGCACGACGATGCTGTAGAGCCATGCGATCTGGTGCAGCACGTAGAAGATGAAACCGATGACGTTCATTCCGTGAGGGTCCCCGCGCTGTCCGATGGCGTTCCGGCCGATTGCCGGCCGCCGCCTGGATATGGTGCGAAAACCTAACCGCGCCAAGGTCTTGACGCAAGGGAGCGGCCCGGTCTGCCGGCGCCGGCCGCGTTGGCGGCTAACAGATTGAAAGTGCGGGCCTTCTACCGCCCCATTCGTCTTGACTTATCCTTGACAGGGGGCGGCCCGCTCCGCATATTCCCGCCCGTTCCAACCGGGTGGGCCCGTAGCTCAGTTGGGAGAGCGTCTCGTTCGCAATGAGAAGGTCGTCAGTTCGATTCTGATCGGGTCCACCAATTTTCCGAGCTAGGCTCGGAACTCCTGCCAATCAGTCCGCCAACAGCGCTTCATAATCCGACCTCAACTCGGTCCACATCCGGCGCGCTTTCTTGGCGATGCCGGTCTGAAGCATCTTGTCGCAATAGCCGATGAGCTCCTGGATCTCGGCGCGCGACAATTGGGAGCGATCTTTCTTCTGCAGCGCATAGAACCGCTGGTCTCGGGGATCGTTCATGATCGGCACCGCGGAGTGTTTACCATCTATTATCACGCGAGAGCGCCTATAATTCACTGCTGGTGACGCTGGGCCACAGCGGGGGCGTGCGACTTGGGGACTTTCGGACCACCATCGGGACCGCGGATGGCGCGCGTGCTGTTGCTCGTGCTGGTCGTAGCCTGTCTCGCCTTCGTCGACGGCCAGCATGTGGCCGCGACCCTGTTTCCCGACGTCACCTGGCAGACTGTCGTTCGGCCGGTCTTGTTGATCAGCGGTGTGCTGTGCCTCAGCGCGCTGTATGCCGAGGGCGCGCTCCCGGCCAGTCCCTGGGGCCGGACGAGCTGGCGCGCGGGAATCCTGGCTGCCGCGCTGTGCGCCTTGGTGCTCGGCCTGCTCTATCGCCTCCTGCCGCAACGACCCGTCGACATCCTCACGAGCACGCATGGATCGCTGACGTATCCCGATCCGGCCAACGGCGGTGAAATCGTGGCTCTCGTTGCGGCCATTGTACCGAACCTTGCCTTTGTCGTTGCGCTGGTGCTGGCGATCTTCACCCCGGCATGCGTCATGCGCTTCGGGTGGCGCGGCTTGGCCGGCCAATCCTGGCGCGCCTTCCGCCGCCACTGGGCCTCGATCGGGCTGCGCGCCCTTGTGTTTTTTCCGATCGCGATCGTGAGCCTGCCGATCATGTCCTATTGGTGGGCCGGAAGCTTGTCCGCCGGATCGGACACCTCGCCCGACCAGTCCAATCGGATTCAATTCGCCATCGACATGTGCAACAAGGTCGGCCCGAGTGGCATCGCCTACAGCGCCTTCCTGGGCGCCGCGCTGCTGGGCCTGTTCCTTTGGTGGATCGGCCGCGCGACCGGCGTGCTCCTTGACCGTCGGGACTAACGTGGTAAGCGTCACGGACGCGAACACGCAGTCGGTCGGAGGCGCTCATGAGCTTCAAAGGTCAAACCGCAATCATCACCGGCGCCGCCGGCAATCTGGGCCACGCGGTGGCGGCCGCCTTCGCCGCGGCGGGTGCGAATCTCGTGCTGCTGGACCTCAATGAGGATGCGCTGAAGAAAACTCCCACGGCCGGCGCGGGTGACGTGCTGCGCCAGCGCGTCGATCTGTCCGATGCCGCCTTCATCTCGACAGCCGTGAATGCCGCACTGGCGCGCTTCGGCCGCATCGACGCCTTGTGCAACCTCGCCGGCGGGTTCCACATGGGCGAGAAGGTGCATGAGATCCCCGCCGACAGGTGGGACTTCATGATGGAGCTGAATGCCGGCTCGGTGCTGCGCATGGCGCAGGCGGTGGTGCCGCACATGCTGAAGGCGGGCGGCGGCAGGATCGTCAACATCGGCGCCAATTCCGCGCTCAGCGGCAAGGCGGAGATGGGCGCTTATGTCGCGGCCAAGAGCGCCGTCATCCGCCTGACCGAGACCATGGCGATGGAGCTGCGCGGCCACAACATCAACGTCAACTGCGTGCTGCCCAGCGTCATCGACACGCCGCAGAACCGCGCCGCCATGCCCAAGGCCGACCCCAGGAAATGGGTCGCGCCCGAGGCGCTGGCCGACGTGCTGCTGTTCCTGTGCTCGCCGGCCGCGCGCGCGATCCACGGCGCGGCGATCCCGGTCGTGGGGCTGAGCTAGAATAACGCGCAACCAAAGGCGCATTCTTGCATTGAAGACCGGGAGGGCGGGCTGCCGCCGGCGCGGACTTATGGCGCGGCGGCAGGTTCAGCCCGGCGTGCCATATTTCCCATTCATTGAGCGGCCTTCATGTCCAAGAGCATTTCCTACAACGCATCCGATTCCCGTGCGCATGGCCAGGACCCCGACCGGGCGCCGGCCTGGGCAGCCGTCATGGCGGTGGCGGGCCTCGCCTTTCTGGCGTTCGTGGCCGGCGCCGCGATCATGTATTTCGGCGTGTTCCCGATGGATCCGCTGCGCCGCGCCTTTTCCGGCGGCGCCGCCCTCTACGAGGGCATGACCGCCTACAACGACCGCACCCAGACCGATTTCTGGGCCGACGCCCGCACAACCCAGCGCGGCGTCACGCGCTACGACCCGGCGCGCGCCGAGAACGGCCTGACGCTTTACAGCTCCGCGCACGAGCAGTCGGCCTATCTCATGGACATGCAGGGCAACGTCGTGCATCGCTGGCACCTCAATTTCAGCGCCCTGTGGGACGAGACGGCCGCGGTCAAGCGGCCGCGCGGCGACGACTTCATCCACATCGAGAAGGCTGAGGTCCTGCCGAACGGCGATCTGATCGCGCTCTATACCGCGATCGGCGATACGCCCTGGGGCTACGGCATCGCCAGGCTGAACGCGCAGTCGCAGGTGATCTGGAAGTATCTCGGCCACGCGCACCATGATTTCGCGGTCGACGATGCCGGCAACGTCCACGTCCTCAGCCAGCAGGTGGTGGAGACCGACCTGCGCGGCTTCGCGCATCTGCCCAAGCCGCGCATCGACGATTTCCTGGTGACCCTGTCGCCGGATGGCGAGGAGCGCGCGTCGGTCCCGCTCATGGACGTGTTCGCCGCATCGCCCTACGGGCGCCGCCTCTATTTCGCGTCGAACGAGTCCTATCTCAACGGCGACTACCTGCACGCCAACTCGGTCGACATCCTGAAAGGCCCGGTGGCCGGCATGCCGGGCAGCCGCGCCGGCCAGGCGCTGATCTCGTTCCGCGAGGTCAGCACGGTGGCACTGGTCGATCCGGCGAGCCGATCGGTGGTGTGGGCGCAAAGCGGCCCGTGGGTGCGCCAGCACGATGCGCAGGTGCTGCCCGCCGGCACTGTGCTGCTGTTCGACAACGAAGGCAGCAGCGCCGGTCATGGCCGCTCGCGCGTGCTCGAGCTCGACCCGGGGACTGCGCGCATCGTGTGGAGCTATGCCGGCCGCGACGGCGAGCCGCTGGAGAGCCTCGCGCGCTCCAGCCAGACGCGCCTTGCCAACGGCAACACGCTGATCGTCGAATCGATGGCCGGCCGCGTCATCGAGGTCGCGCCCAACGGCGACATCGTGTGGGAGTTCGTCAACCCGGTGCGGAGCGGCGAAGGCGACCGGCGCATCCCGATCATCTTCTGGGTCCAGCGCATGGACCCGGACCGCTATTTCGACACCGCCTTCAAGGCGCAGCTGAAGGAGTGATCGCTCCTGCGGCAACGCCGCTGATCTTCATCTGTTGGACCGCGAGACCGCAGATGGGAGATCGCAATGGCCAAGGAGCACAAGGGCAAGAGCGCGCCGGCACCGATGAAGGAATCCATGGGCCGGCATGGCGGCAATCGCGCCGGCGAACGCGCCCGCGAGGCCGAGCAGCCCAAGAAGAGCAGCCAGTCCGCCGGCAAGGATCCGCATCGCGGCGAGCGGGAGCGCTAGCAGAAGGTCTATTTCAGCCCCGCCTTCAGCAGACCTTCCTTGATCGCATCGCGGTCCCGCGTGCGTCGGAACTGCGTCACGAACGTGTCGACGTGGAAGAACGGCCAGGAGCGCAGCACGCTGCTGGCGGCGCGCGCGGCATCCTCCTTGCGCCCGAGCTGCGCATAAGAGGCAGCCAGAGCGGCATGAACAAAAAAGTCGCTCGGGAACTGCTGCTCCTGCCGTTCCATCACGCGCACGCCATCTTCATAGCGTCCAACGAGGTAGTAGGCCCAGCCCATGGGATAGGTCCCGACGACATTCATGCTGGGATCGAGCCGCAGCGCGATCTCGAAGGACTTGACGGCTTCTTCCGGTTCGCCGGCATAGACCAGCACGCCGCCGCGGGCGGCGTGGCTCCACGCGTCGTTCGGATTGAGCGCAATCGCCTGCTCGTCCTCCGCACGCGCGAGATCATACTGCTGGCGATGGAGGTAGACGTCCGCCAGCACCGCGTGCGCCGCTGCATTGTTGCTGTCCAGCGCAAGCGCTTTGCGCGCCAGGCCTTCGGCCTCAGCCAGCGCCTCCGCGGTCTGTTCGGTCCAGCCGGACGAGACGGTCACAACGCGGGTCATCGCAAGGCCGACATAGGCTTGGGCATAGGCGGGATCGAGCGAGATCGCCTGCTCGAACAACCGACGCGCTTCGCGGACACCCGAGCGCGTGCCGCCACGATAATGGTTCCAGGCCCGCTGTACGTAGTCATAGGCCTGCAAATTCTCCGGTGGCCTCGCCAGCGACCGCTGCCGCTCGATGTCGGTCAGCTTGATGGCGAGCGTCCCTACGACCTTCTGCGTGATGTCATCCTGTACGGCGAACACATCCTTGACCTCGCCGTCATAGCGGTCTGCCCACAGCTGCACGCCGGTCTGCGCGTCGCTGAGCATCGCCGTCACCCGGACCCGCTCGCCATCGCGCCGCACCGACCCTTGCAGGGCATAGCGCACGCCGAGATCGCGGCTGAGATCGCCGGGCTTCAGCGCTTTGCCCTTGTACTGCTGAACCGCCTCGCGCGCGATGACCGACAGGTCCGAGAAGCGGCCCAACGCCAGGATCATCTCCTCCGTGATGCCTTCGGCGAAATAGTCCTGGGTCTCGTCGGCACTCAGATTCTCGAACGGAAGAACCGCAATCGAAACCTGCGTGCCGCGGGATGCATCGGCGTCCGGTC
>DATFDU010000429.1:0-11180 GCA_035251915.1 Dongiaceae bacterium
ACCTGACGAGACGATGATCGCGCCCGAAACGCTCGCAGCGACCGGCCTGGAGGCAGCGTTCTTCACGCGCGAGGGCGGCGTCAGCGAAGGGCTCTACGCCGCCCTGAATTGCGGCTATGGCTCCGGCGACGATCCCGAGGCGGTGCGCGAGAATCGCCGGCGCGCGATGGACCGGCTCGCTCTCAAGCCCGGAGGACTGGTGACGCTTTATCAGGTGCACAGCCCGACGGTGGTGACGGTGGAGAAGCCGTGGCGGCAGGGCGAGCAGCCGAGAGCCGACGGCGCGGTGACGAAGCGGCGCGGCCTCGCGCTCGGCATCCTCACCGCCGATTGCGCGCCGGTCCTTTTCGCGGACCCCGAAGCGGGCGTCATCGGCGCGGCGCATGCCGGCTGGCGCGGCGCGTTCACCGGCGTTCTGGAGGAGACGGTGGCGACCATGGCGCGGCTCGGCGCGGAGCCGTCGCGCATCCGCGCCGCGATCGGCCCCTGCATCGCGCAAAGCTCCTATGAGGTCGGACCGGAATTCCACGCCCGTTTCGTCGAAGGCGATCCGGCGACCGCGGGTTTTTTCCGCCCGTCGGCGCGCGCGGGACATCATCTCTTCGATCTGGCAGGCTATGTGCGCTCCCGGCTCGGCGGGCTCGCCCTCGCCTCGATCGAGGAGGCCGGGGTGGATACCGCCGCCGATGCGACGCGCTGGTTCAGCTATCGCCGCGCGACGCTCGCGGGCGAAAAGGTTTACGGTCGACTTCTCTCCATCGTCGCGCTGCGGGACTAGGAACCATGGCCGTGCATTTCACGCCGGAGGAGCTGACCGGGCGTCGCGCCGCCGCCTCCCGCGCCATGGCCGCGCGCGGGCTCGACGGCCTCCTGATGTTCCGGCAGGAGAGCATGTACTACCTGACCGGCTACGACACCTTCGGCTATGTCTTCTTCCAGTGCCTCTATCTCGGGGCCGACGGACGGCTGATGCTGCTGACGCGCGCGCCCGACCTGCGGCAGGCCGAGAACACCTCGGACATCAAGGATATCCGCGTCTGGATCGATGCGCCGCTCGCCGACCCGTCGTCCGAGCTGCGCGAATATCTGCGCACCTTCGGGCTCGCCGGCAAGACGCTCGGCGTCGAGTGGGAAGCCTATGGCCTGACCGCGCGCAACGGCATGCGGCTGTCGGCGGCGCTCGACGGCTTCGCCGACTTGCAGGACGCCTCCGACCTGGTGTCGCGTCTGCGCCTGGTGAAGAGCCCGGCCGAGATCGCCTACGTGCGCGAGGCCGCCAAGCTCGCCGACCTCGCGCTCGACGAGGCGCACCGCCTGGCCGGGCCCGGCGCCGACGAGGGCGAGATCCTGGCCGCGATGCAGTCGGTCATCATCCGGGGCGGCGGCGACGATTCCGCCAACGAGTTCATCATCGGCTCCGGCCCCGACGCCCTGCTCTGCCGCTACAAGACCGGCCGGCGCAAGCTCGAGGCGCAGGACCAGCTGACGCTCGAGTTCGCCGGCGTCTACCGCCACTACCATTCCTGCCTGATGCGCACCATCCCGGTCGGCAAGGTGCCGGCGCGGCAGGTCGAGATGCACAAGGTCGCGGTCGATGCGCTGGAGGCCAGCAAGGCGGCGCTGAAGCCGGGCCGGCCGATCGGCGAGGTGTTCGACGCCCACGCCAAGGTGCTGGACGCCGCCGGCTACCGCCAGCACCGCATGAACGCCACCGGCTACAGCCTCGGCGCCACGTTCGCGCCGAACTGGATGGACTGGCCGATGTTCTACCACGGCAACAGCGAGCCGGCGGCACCGGGCCAAGTCTATTTCATCCACCTCATCATCTTCGACAGCGAGCACGGCCTCGCCATGACCAGCGGCCAGACCGTGCTGGTCAACGAGCGCGGCTGCGAGACGCTGTCGCAGCGCTCGACCGAGCTGGTGACGCGCTAACCCAGCTCCGCCAGCAGCGCTCGCACCATCGGCGACGCCGTGAGCGTGCTGCGCGTCAGCGCGTGGATGCGCCGGCGCAACAGCGGGATGCCGCTGGGAGTGCGCAGCGCTACCGCCTTGGTATCCGAGAAACCGAGTGCCAGTTCCGGCACGAATCCGACACCGAGGCCCGCCGCCACCATCCGCAGCATCAGATCGTAGTCGTCGATCGTATGGGTCATGCGCGGCGCGAAGCCGGCGAGCGCGCAGGCGCGCTCGGCCAGCTGGCGATCGTCGGTCTGGCGTGAGCCGATGATCCAATCCTCCCGTGCCAGGCGCTTCAGCGCGATCGGCTGGCGCTCACGCCGCCAGCGCTTGGGTAATGCAAGGACGACGGGCTCGTCGATCAGCGCATGGGAGACGAGGCCCGGAATATCCGGCTGCGGCACCAGGCTGTAAGAGAAGCTGATCGCCAGATGGCAGCGGCCGTCCCGCACCGCGGCGATGGCGTCGGCGGACTCCAGCTCGTGGATGATCACCCGCAGCTCCGGATAACGCTTCCGCGCCAGTGCGATCGCCGGCAGCAGCCGCGCCTTGGCGAAGGTCGGGAAGCAGCAGACCTCCAGCACGCCCTTGGGCTGTTCCTTGGCGCCCTTCAGATCCTGCTCGGCCGCCACCACCGCCTGCAGGATGGTGTCGGCATGAAGTGCCAGGCGTTCGCCCTCGGCGGTCAGCCGCACCCGCCGCCCGACCCGTTCCAGCAGCTTGGCGCGCGCTTCCCGCTCCAGGATCGCCAGTTGCTGCGAGACGGCCGAAGAAGTTTGTCCAAAGGCGGCACCGACCGCGGTCATGGTGCCGCGATCGGCCAGTTCCCGGAGCAGGCGCAGGCGGGCGAGGTCAAACATCAAGACTTTCTAACAGGTATCGTTAGGAGAATGAAGTAGAACTGCGAGGTCTTGGCGGCTACAAGCGAGCACGAACAGCAGGAGTTGACCTGATGACCGCGATCTCCCTTCTCGGCGTTCCCCATGACGACAATTCGTCATTCCTGAAAGGGCCGGCGGAAGCGCCGCCGCTGATTCGCGCCGAGCTGAATTCGGACGCTTACAGCGTCTGGAGCGAGACCGGCGTGAACCTCGGCGCGGCCGGTCAGCTGGTCGACCATGGCGACATCCAGTTCGACGCGACCAGCGATCCGTGGGAGCTGATCGAGCGCAACGTCGCGCGCATTCTGGCGTCAGGCGAGCCGCTGATCTGCCTCGGCGGCGATCATGCCGTCACGCACCCGATCCTGCGCGGTGTGCGTAAACAGCATCCCGCACTTACCATCCTCCACATCGACGCGCATGCCGACATCTACCACGCCTACCAGGACAATCCGCGCTCGCACGCCTCGCCCTTTGCGCGCATCATGGAGGAGCGGCTGTGCGACCGCCTGATCCAGGTCGGCCTGCGCACCATCAACGACCACCACCGCGACCAGTTCACGCGCTTCGGCGTGGAGGTGATCGAGATGCGGCACTGGCGCGACCACCTCCGCCTCGCGTTCAAGACGCCGGTCTACGTCTCGCTGGACATCGACGGGCTCGATCCCGGCTACGCGCCGGGCGTGTCGCACCGCGAGCCGGGCGGCCCGTCGCTGCGCCAGGTGATCGACCTTCTCCACGGCATCGACCAGCCGATCGTCGGGGCCGACATCGTCGAGTACAACCCGCGCTGCGACATCGCCAAGATGACCGCGACCGTCGCCGCCAAGCTGGTCAGGGAGATCGCCGGCATGATGGCGAAGACGGCCAGGACCTGAGCTAGCGCCCGGCAAACGACGATTGGAAGAACGCCTGGATCGCCTGCGCGGTAGCGGATGGCTGGTCGATCATCGGCCAATGGCTGGCATCGGTGAACTGTTGGTGCGCCAAGCCGCTGCGCGCGATCCAGTCGCGCGTCGATGGCATGGTGCTCTTGACCGACCAATAGTAGAGGGATGGCCGAACGCCCAGATAGGCCCGGCCCGGTGCGTCGCCGACGCTGAGGCGCCGCGCGTCGCGGCCGAGCGACCACATCGCGCGCGCATCGGCCATGGTCGCCATGGCGTGGAAGCGGCGTAGGATCGGCCGTTCCTGCCCCATGTTCCAAAGGTCGGCCAGGAAACGCGTCTTGAGGGCGTCCGGATCGTCGAAATCGGCGGCGCGCCCCGAAAAGTATGCATCCTGCGCGGTCAGGTTGCCCTCGATCGAGAACAGCCCGCCGAACCGTGCGCCCAGGTGCGCCGCCGCCTCCACCGCGATCATCGATCCGACCGAGTGCCCCACCAGTCCGATCGGACCTGACGCCGACAGCGAACGTGCCAGTACGGCGAGCGCCTCGGCATGCTGCGCGACGGTGAGGATATCGTCCCTTTGCGGCGATGCCCCGCAGCCTGGCAGATCGACCGCGACCAGGCGGAACTCATCCACCAGCGGCGTCGCAAACAGCGGCGTGAAGGCCAGCCCGCAATCGGCCAAGGCGTGAATGAATACGAGCGTCCCACCGTCGGCAGGACCGGCCATCCGAATCAGCAGGCCGTCGTGCAACGCGACGTGCATCTAGCGGGCGGCAACGCCGCTGACCGCCAGCGCTCGCGCGGCGAACTCGAAGGAGCCGTCCGGCCGCACGCTGGGCAGCCGCTTCCGGTAGAGCGTCTCCAGCTCCCCTTTGGTCGCCCGGTTGACCTCTGCCGCAAACGCGGACAGCGGCGTCGCACCCGACGTGAACGGCGCCCAGAATTCGTCGAATGATTGGAACGGCATCGCAAAATCGAGGCGCGTCGCCTTCACGTTCGACAAACCCGCGGCCGCCCACCGCCGCGCCAGCTCCATCAGATCTGCGTTCCTCAGCGGCCGCGTGTGCCCCTGATAGTCCGCGACCCGGTCCGGCACCAGCGCGCGCGCCACGTCCCAGAAGATCGCCATCATCGGCATCCCGTCGCGGAAGTCCCACTGGCAGGCGGCGACCTTGCCGAACGGGCGCGCCACGCGCGCCATTTCGGCGATCGAGCGATCCGGATCCTCGAACTCCTGCAGCACGAGCAAGCCCAGCACCGCGTCGAACGCGCCGTCCGGGAAGGGCAGCGCGTCCACCGAGCCGACCTGAAACGCGGCGCGCGGACCTGCGGCCTCGCGCGCAAACGAGATGAAGGTCTCCACCGGATCGACGCCGGTGGCTTTGATGCTATTGCCGGCCGCCAGTACCGCGCGCGTCAACACGCCGGTCCCGCAGCCGACATCGAGGATGCACTGCCCGTCTTCGATGCCGGCGAAGCGCAGGAACAGGGGAGCCAAGCGGGTGCTCCAGCGACCCATGAACAGCTCGTATGCGGCGGGATTGGAGTAGGTCATGCGGGCCGATTCTCCGGTGCCTTGAGCGGTACGTTGGTTCTCACGACACGCCAGCCTTTCTCAGGCCGTCGATGTAGGTCTCGATCTGGTCGGGACGCTTGACGTAGAACAGGTGTTCTTTTGCGAACTCGACCGAAAATTCCGGCTTGGACTGGATCAGCTCCTTGACTGCACTTTCCGCTTGCCGCTCGTCACCGAGGTGTCCCAGCGCTGCGACGAGGTGCGCGCGCGCCCAGTACTGCGCGTTCGGAGTCCGCACGGCCTTGCGCGCCCAGGTGACGGCTTCCTCGAACTCCTGGCGAAAGATGTGGGCCAGTGATCGATAGGAGTAGAATGCCCATCGAAATGGATCATGAGGGCTCAATCGGATGGCGATCTCGAACTGCTTGATCGCCTCATCGAGCCGACCCTCGTAGGCGAGCGAGTCGCCGAGGCCGCAGTACGTAACTGCCAGACAGGGATTGAGCTCCACTGCATACTGGAGCGCATCGATTGCCCGGTCGTATTCGCAGCGCGCCAGATGCACACGGCCGATCGTGAAATAGCTGTTTGCGTCCTGGTCGTCCAATTCTATGGCTCGGTCCGCCGCAGCCAGGGCTTCGTTCATTCGCGTCTCGTCCGGTGTCGCGTCGAAATACACCATGCTGAGGACGATCGCGTATGCGAGCCGGGAATAGGCGCTGGCAAAGCCAGGGTCGAGATCGATCGCCTGGCGAAGCAAGTCCTGGCATCTAAGGTTGCTCTCGCGCGTGAACTTGTAGAATTCCGCCGTGCCAAGCTGATAGAGGTCCCACGCGCCGAGGTTCTTGCGCGGCCGCCTCTCGGCCTTTCTCTGCTCGCTCAGGCCGAGCTCGGCTTCGATGCGCGCCGCTACCATTTCGGAGATCTCGTCCTGAAGCTCGAAGATGTCGACCGCATCGCGGTCAAACCGTTCGGACCAGACGCTTTGCTCCGTTTCCGAATCGACAACCTGCACCGTGATGCGGAACCGGGTGTCCGCCTTTCGGACGCTTCCGGTCACGAGATACGCGGCGCTCAGCTTCTCTCCGATGATTCTGATGCTGTCGTTGGAGCCGCGAAACGCGAATGCGGGGTTGCGGGCAATGACGGTCAGCCATCGGTTCCTGGATAGGGCGGTCGTTATATCCTCCGTGATGCCATCGGCGAAATAGTCCTCGTCGGAATCGCGATTCAGATTTGCGAACGGCAATACCGCAACCGACGGCTTCTTCGCGCACCCCTGGGACGCTGCGACTCCATGGCCGCCCGCGGCAACATCAAGGGCGAGAGCCGGCTTGGCGCGCTCGATCGACGCGACGAAACGGAAGCCGCGGCCGTGCACGGTGGCGATCGTGTGCTGGGCGACGCCATCGTCGCCCACCGCCCGTCGAGCCGCCTTGATCTGGCTGCTGAGTGCCGCGTCCGAGACGATCCTGTCGCCCCAGATGGCGGTGAAGATCTCCTCCTTCGTCACGGTCCGATCGCTGTTCCTCGCGAGGAACACCAGCAGATCGAACGCCTGCGGCTCGATGGCGACTTGCTTGCCCGCCTGGCGGAGCTCGAAGCGGGAAATGTCCAATTCGAGATCTCGGAACCGGATCACCGGCAAGGACGTGAGATCGGGGGTGAGGTCGACGCGATAGGCCTGAATGGGCCGGCTGATGTTCTTGACTGATTGCTCCCCAAGCGGGATGAAGCGGACCGGCACCTTGGTGCCGATGTGATCGTGCACCTGCTTGGACAGCACGATTCCGCCTGGTTCCGAGATGCTTTGAAGCCGAGCCGCCACGTTGACTCCGTCACCGTAAATATCGCCGTCCTCGACGATGATATCGCCAAGATGAAGCCCGATCCGAATCTGCAGCCTCTGATTTTCGCTGACAGAGCCGTTGCGAGCGGCAAGTTCCCGCTGGATGTCGACGGCGCATTGAAGCGCATCAACAACGCTGGAGAACTCCACGAGTGTGCCGTCACCCATCAGCTTGACGATGCGCCCGGAATGGCGGGCGATGGCCGGGACGGCGATGCTCGAGCGGATGGTCTTCAGAACGTCGAGCGTGCCCTCCTCGTCGATCTCCATGAGGCGGCTGTAAGCAACAACGTCCATCGCGAGTATGGTCGTCAGTTTGCGCCCCACGTGCTTCCTCCGCGTCGCCGGTTGGCGGCCTCCCGTCTACTGGCTGGTCATAGTTATACCACGTCGCCCGACGCGCTCGGTGAACTCAGTGGACAAGCCGGCCCCAGATCGCCGGGTCCGAGGAACTGGTCGCCTCGGGCGGACGCCATCTGGTTCCGTCAGGCGTCGCTGTACCCGTCGAACAGAACTGTCGACAAATAGCGTTCTGCGCAGTCTGGCAAAACAGTCACAACGGTCAGACCTTTCATCTCTTCACGCTTGGCGACCCGCATGGCGCACGCGAGCGCGGCACCCGAGGAGATGCCCACCGGAATGCCGTCGAGCGCCGCCAGCCTTCGAGCGGTCTCGATCGCCTCCTCGTTGCTGACAAGCAGCACCTCGTCGATGAGCTTCGTGTTGAGCACCTCCGGCACGAACCCGGCTCCGATGCCCTGGATCATGTGCGGCGAATGGGTTCCGCCTGACAGGACCGGACTTTTTTCCGGTTCGACGGCGATGATCCGCACCCGGGGTTTGCGCGCCTTCAGGACTTCGCCCACGCCCGTCAGCGTACCGCCCGTGCCGACGCCGAGCACGACGGCGTCGACGACGCCGTTGGTGTCGCGCCAGATCTCCTCGGCCGTCGTCCTGCGATGAATCTCCGGATTCGCGGGATGGCCGAACTGCCAGGGCATGATCGCCTTTTCGGTTTGCGCGATGATCTCCTTGGCCTTGTCGATCGCGCCGCCGATCCCTTTCTCGCGCGGCGTCAGCACCAGCTCGGCGCCCAGGAACCTGATGAGCTTGCGCCGCTCGACCGAGAAGCTGTCGGGCATGGTCAGGATGCATCGATAGCCCTTGGCAGCGCATGCGAAGGCAAGCCCGATCCCGGTGTTCCCGGATGTGGGTTCGACGATGACACTGCCCGGCCCGACAGTGCCGTCGGCCTCCATGGCTTCCAGCATCGAAACCGCGATCCGGTCCTTGACGCTGGCGATCGGGTTGAAGAACTCGAGCTTGGCCAGCACCTCGGCCAGGCATCCCGCCTCGTGCGCCAGCCGCCCGATGCGGACGAGCGGCGTGTTCCCGATCGTCTCCAGGATGCTCCCGTAGACCCGGCCTCGGCCCGGCTTGTCCAGGACAAGCTTCGGCGTGTGTTGAACGTTCATCGGGCGTCCCCTTACTGGCCAGGATTGGTTGCGCTGATCACCCAGGATGAACTGTCCATGACAATTCCCCCGGCGCCGATTTTCTGCCGATTGATCGCTTCCGCGAGCGCGGCCTCGATCTGTTCGCGTTTCCGCTCCGCCAGTTCGCCAGCCTCCCGGAACACCTCTCCGGCCGGGCCGATCGCAAGCTGGAAGGCGATGGCGTCATTGACATCCTTTCCGACGAAGACGGGCGCGTCGACCCGGCGAAATTGAATCTCGTCGTATCCGGCGCTCATCATCATCGCTCTGACTGTCGGCTCGTCCGACATCGAGAACGGGCCCGGGCCACAGGTCTGAGCATCGGGACCGGGCGGCGGCAGAAACTGGAGCACGACATCCTTGGCCATGGAGAGCCAGGGATTGTCGGCGCGATCACGCCAGACGATATGGATCATCCGTCCGCCCGGCCGCAGCGCCTTGCGCATGTTGCGCAGACCGGCGACCGGATTGGCGAAGAACATCGTGCCGAAGCGCGCGAAGACAAAGTCATACCGATCCGTTGGCAGCGCCATCTCGGCATCGCCACGCATGAAGCTCACGTTGGTGAGGCCTTTCGCTCGGGCGTCTCGGCGCGCATGATCGAGGAATGCGTCGCAGCAATCGATGCCGACCACCTTGCCCGACGGACCGACGAGTCGGGCGAGCTTGATCGCGGTATCGCCGAATCCACACCCGACATCGAGCACTCGATCGCCTTCATGCACGGGCAGAGTGGGGAAGATCGCTTCGCTGTGCTGGGTCAGCCCATCAACCAGGATATGTTTGAAGCGAATGAACTTTGGCGCAAGCACCTCGTTCCAAAATCGGACGAAGGGAGTGTCTTCCACTATCAGGTCTGCAATCGTTACGCCGCTATTCATGGGACAGGCACCTCATGTTTCCTCATCGATCAGAACGACAGAGAACTACCCCGCCATGCCAAACCCACGCTTGGGCGGTTCCTGAGGGACATCTGAATTTTTCATGAGGAGCGCTGGAATATCGAAATGAGCGGCTGCAGGTCGCACTAAACCCGCGCTGCGACATCGCCAACATGACCGCCAAGCTGACCAATGAGATCGCCGGTATAATGGTCAAACCAGCCCGGTGAAGCGCGTCTGCCCCGGAGGGCCGGCTCCCGCCCTCTTGCGGAGTCGCCGGAATAGGGCCTATGCGGGGGCTCGACAATTGCTCATAGATTAAGATATATCAATCACTTAAGCATATCCGGCCTCACCCGCCAAGGCCATTGCCAGCCCGGCATGCCGCTGTTACATTCCGCGCGCTTTTTCGCCCCCTGATGCTGGTCGGGGTGGCGGTTTTTTTGTCTCCCGATGGCGGCGGGGCAACGGGCGGGCAACCCAAAGGTAAGAGCGGCGTTGAGATGAAGATCCTGACGGGCAACAGCAACCGGCCGTTGGCGGAGGCCATTTCGGCCTATCTCAACCTGCCGCTGGTGAATGCCAGCATCCGGCGCTTCTCCGACATGGAAGTGTTCGTCGAGATCCAGGAGAACATCCGCGGCGAGGACGTGTTCGTCGTGCAATCGACCTCGTTCCCGACCAACGACAACCTCATGGAACTGCTGATCATCATGGATGCGTTGAAGCGCGCGTCCGCGCGCCGCATCACCGCGGTCCTGCCCTATTACGGCTATGCCCGCCAGGACCGCAAATCGGGATCGCGCACGCCGATCTCCGCCAAGTTGGTGGCGAATTTGATCACCACGGCCGGCGCCAACCGCGTGCTCACCGTCGACCTGCATGCCGGGCAGATCCAGGGCTTCTTCGACATTCCGACCGACAACCTGTTCGCGGCGCCCGTCCTCACCAAGGACATCAAGGAGCGCTTCCACGGCGAGAACAACCTGTGCATCGTGTCGCCCGACGTCGGCGGCGTGGTGCGCGCCCGCGCCTTCGCCAAGCGCCTGGATGCGCACCTTGCCATCATCGACAAGCGGCGCGAGCGGGCCGGCGTCTCCGAGGTCATGAACATCATCGGCGAAGTGAAAGACACGCGCTGCATCCTGGTCGACGACATCGTCGACAGCGCCGGTACGCTGTGCAACGCGGCGGTGGCGCTCAAGGAGGCCGGCGCGGTGTCGGTCAGCGCCTACGTGACTCACGGCGTGCTGTCGGGCGGTGCGGTGGCGCGCGTCTCCGCCTCGCCCATGGAATCCCTGGTGATCACCGACTCGATCCAAGGCACCGAAGCGGTGCGGGTCTCGCAGACGGTGCGCCAGCTGACGATCGCGCCCCTGCTGGCCGAGGCGATGGCCCGCGTCAGCGAGGAGCGTTCGGTCTCCAGTCTGTTCGACTGAAGACCTGAGTGTCCGGATGGCTCGCACCATCCGGTTCAAATCCGACCGGCACCCCTGGAGGCCGATCGGTTCCGCGAGGCGGATGGTCCGTCGCGCGGAGATGCTGCTGGATGAAAGGAGATAATCATGCCCGCAGTTGAATCCATTCGCGCGGAGTCTCGCGACCGCGCTGGTAAGGGGGCTGCTCGTGCGACTCGTCGTGCTGGCCGCGTCCCCGCCGTGATCTACGGCGACAAGAAGGAACCGACCCTGATCTCGCTCGATCC